>NZ_JBEOVM010000002.1:0-243508 GCF_040295505.1 Streptomyces sp. NPDC002790
GGCGTTCTAGGGCGTGTATCGAAAGTCCCGTCGTCCGCCCGAAGGGCGGGCCACGCGGCGTCCGGTGCGTGCGATCGCAAGGCGCCGGAGCGCCCTAATAGCGGAGCTATTCGGGCGTTTCGGCAACGCCGCGAGCGTGCGTGCCAGACGCCGCGTGACAGGCGGGACTTTCGATACACGCCCTAGGGCAGTCGGGGCCGCGCGGCGCCCTGAGTGCCGGGGTGACGGCTTCCGCCCGTGGTGCGGGACGACGCGGCACGCACGGAACGAGCCCTTCTGCGGGTCCAGTTGGCCGTTCGCGCGGTGAACTGCTGCCAGGCGCGGGCGCGTCGGGAGGCGCGTAGGTCCTCGAAGAGGGTGTCGTAGCGTGCCACGACCGGTTCGGGGTCGTAGCGGTGCGCGGACTCCAGGGCGGCGGCGCTCATCTCCTTGCGGCCCGCCTCGTCCCCGATCAGGTCGAGCATCGCCGCGGCCAGGGCACGCGCGTCGCCGACGGGGACGAGCCGCCCGTCGACGCCGTCCGTGATGATCTCGGCGGGGCCCAGCGGCGCGTCCGTGGAGACGACGGGGACGCCGCAGCGCATCGCCTCGACCAGCGTCATCCCGAAGGACTCCGCATCGGAAGCGCTGACCACCAGCGAGGCACGGGCGAACTCGGGCTCCACCGGCGCGACGGCGCCCATCAGTCGGGCCCGGCCGCCGAGCCCGAGGGCGGTGACCAGCTCGCGCAGCCGCTGGTCCTCTCCCCCGGCCCCGTAGATCCGCAGCTCCCAGTCGGGCGCCTGCGCCGATACCTCGGCGAAGGCCTCGAGGAGCAGGTCGTAGCGCTTGCCCGGCGCCAGCCTGCCCGCCGCCGCGATCACCTTCGACGTGCCGTCAGAGGCCGGCACGGGCACCGACGGCACGATGTTCGGCACGCACCGCACGCCGACACCGGGCAGCGGCATCCGCTCCCGGTACACCCGCGCGTCCGCCTCCGTCATCGTCACCACCGCGTCGAGCGAGCGGTAGTGGCGGCGCAGCACGGCCCGCAGCTTCTTGCTGTGCGCGTCGTGGCGGAGGTGCTCCTGAGCGATCCGCAGCGCGCGCTTCGGGCCCCACAGCGACACGTACACATTGATGCCGGGCCGGGTGCCGATGACGACATCCGCGTCGCAGTGCCCCTCCAGGTACTCCCGTGCGCGCTGGTCGTGCAGGAGCGTGTACTGCTTGTGGCGCTTCTCGGCGGCCGGGAAGTCCCGCGCGGGGCTGCCGAACGCGGCCAGTCGGGTGTCCTCGCTGTCCGCGCGCGTGTCCACCAGCGGTACGAGGGTGATCCGGGGGTCGACCGCGAAGCGGGGGTTGGCCCGGTGCCGGGACATCGAGACGATCTCCACCTCGTGGCCGCCGTGCTCGGCGAGCGCGGCGGCGAGGTTGAGCGTGGTGCGCACCGTTCCGCCTATGGCGTACGCGTTGTGCAGCAGGAACGCGATCTTCATGTGCAAATGCCTTCCTCGGCGGGCGCACGGCGCGGGCCCGTACGGCTCCCGATGTCCCTCGACATCGGTGACAGCGTGCGCGGCGCGGGTAACGGAGCCGCCCCTCGCCGGTGAGAGGCGGGTAAGAAGCCCTCCGGTCGGCGGCCGAGCGGTCGATCCGGGCAGGCCACGGGGGCAGACTGGGGAATGTGTCGCCACAAGCCGTTTCACCAGCCGCCCGGCCGTCCGAGGCGCTCGCGCCCGCGGTGCTGCTCGCCGAGGACGACCGGGCGATCCGGCACGCCCTCGAACGCGCCCTGACCCTGGAGGGCTACACCGTCACCGCCGTCGCCGACGGTGTCGAGGCCCTGGCCGCCGCACACCGTGCCCGCCCCGACATCCTCGTCCTGGACGTGATGATGCCCGGCATCGACGGCCTGCAGGTGTGCCGCGTGCTGCGCGCCGAGGGCGACCGCACGCCGATCCTCATGCTCACCGCTCTCGTCGAGACCCCCGACCGGATCGCGGGGCTCGACGCGGGCGCGGACGACTACGTCGCCAAGCCCTTCGACGTCGAAGAGGTCTTCGCCCGCCTGCGCGCCCTCCTGCGCCGCACCGCTCCCGTCCCCGACGAGCCGGCCGACCACCGGATCACCGCCGCCGACCTGCGCATCGACCCCGCCGCCCGGCGTGCCTGGCGCGGCAGCCGCGAACTCGAGCTCACCCGAACCGAGTTCGACCTCCTCGAACTCCTCGCCCGCAACAGCGGCATCGTCCTCGACCACGCCACCATCTACGACCGGATCTGGGGCTACGACTTCGGGCCGGGCTCCAAGAACCTCGCCGTGTACGTCGGCTATCTGCGCCGTAAGGTCGAGGAACCGGACGGCCCGCCCCTCATCCACACCGTCCGGGGCGTCGGATACGTCCTGCGGGAGGCGTGAGATGCGGGAGCCCGAAGGCACCGGGGAGAGAGCTGTGCCCGTGGGCCGGCGGCCCAAGCGGTGGCGGGCCCGCAGCCTGCGCACGACGCTCGCCATAGCGTTCGCCCTCGTCGCGGCCGGTGTCACCGCACTGGTCGGCGTCCTGTCCTACGACTCCGCCGCCCGCCTCGTCCGCGTCGACCAGGAGGCCGTGTTCGACGAGGTCGTGCACGATCTGCGCTCCCAGGTGCGCCAACAGGCCCTCACACCAGGCGACTTCACCTCCGCCGACCCGGACCACGACGGCCCCCGCGACGACCTGACCCGCCCCGTAGGCACCGACGTCCAGATCCTCGGCCCCGGTGGCACACTGATCGACAAGGGCAGTCCGCCGCTCCCGGTCGACTCCGATGCCCGCCGGATCGCCGACGCGGACACCGCCGGTTCCCACGTCGAGGACGACGACGTGCCGGTCGCCGACGACGAGTACCGGATGGCGACGGTCGCGCTGGGTGACGGACGCGGCGCGGTGCAGGTGGCGCAGGAGTTCAGCGACACCGAGGACCTGCTGCGGGAGCTGCAGAAGCGCACGTTGCTGTTCGCCGCCGCGGTCGTCCTCGCGGCGGGCCTGTTCGGCTGGTGGCTGGCGCGCCGCATCACCTCGCGCCTCGTGCGCCTCGCCGAGACCGCCGAGCGCGTGGCGTCGACCGGGCGCCTGGACGTCGCGGTGCCGGTGACCGGCAGGGACGAGGTGGGCAGCCTGGGCCGCTCCTTCGACCGGATGCTCGGCCGGCTCGCCCGTTCCAAGGACGACCAGCGCCGCCTGGCGCAGGACGCCGGCCACGAACTGCGCACACCGCTCACCTCGCTGCGGACGAACATCTCCCTCCTGCGCCGCATCGACGAGCTGCCGCCCGCGTCCCGCGACGAGCTGGTGACCGACCTGACCGACGAGTCCCGCGAACTGACCGATCTGGTCAACGAGTTGGTGAACCTCGCGGCGGGCCACCAGGACGACGAGTCACCCGTCGACGTGTCGCTCGCGGAGATCGCCGAGGACATCGCGGTCCTGGCCCGCCGCCGCACCGGCCGCACGGTCACCGTAGGCGCCGATCCGGACACGACGATCACGGGCCGCCCCGCCCAGTTGCAGCGCGCCCTGACCAACCTGGTGGAGAACGCAGCCAAGTTCGACGCCGACGGCTCCGCCCCGATCGAGATCACCGTCACCCGCATTCCGGGCGCCGGGGTCCGTATGGAGGTCCTCGACCGGGGCCCCGGTCTCGCCGAGGTCGACACGGAGCGCATCTTCGACCGCTTCTACCGGGCCCCCGCCGCGCGCAGCCACCCCGGTTCGGGGCTCGGGCTCTCCATCGTGCGGGAGGCGGCGGCGGCCCACGGCGGCGTGCCGTTCGCGGCGCGGCGGGACGGCGGCGGCGCGGTGATCGGCTTCACGGCCCGCGAGGCGGCACCGGACTGAGCCGTGGGGCGGCGCGCCGCCCTCTCACAGGCTTTGGTGCTCCTTCTGCCTCAACTGGTCGGACGAACTCTCGGCCATCGGTGTCCAGTTGGGCTCCTGCTGCCGGACGTGTGCGCTGCCGGAGTTGATGGCCCAGCGGGCGATGACGAACGAGAGGGGCGTGGCCAGTACGCCCGCGACCAGCGCCGTGATGTTCTTGTCCGTCCCCAGCGAGTGCACGCCGAGGTAGAGGAGAGCGCCGCTGCACACCATGTTCACGAGGCTCGACAAGGGGAAGCGGAAGAAGCCCTGCCAGGTCGGCTTCGTGCGGCAGGTGATGTAGCTGTTCAGCAGGAAGGAACCGACGACGCTGACCATGAACCCGATGACGTGCGCGATCAGATACGGGATCAGGCGGTTGAGCGACACGTAGACGGCCATGTACACGGCGGTGTTGACGATGCCGATCAGGCCGAAGACGACGAACTGCCGGAAGGTCCGCAGACCGGCCGTTGACCGGACCGGCTCCGTCGGCCGGACGATCACGTCCACGGTGAGCGGGAGTTCACTTCCGGGAGCGGGCACGGTACCGCCCCCGCTCACCTTCTCCTCGGTCTCGCGCACCACATAGGGCGGGCGGCGCTTTGTCTCACCGTAGATCCGGCCCACGTATTCACCGATGACACCGAGCGTGGCGAGCTGGATTCCCCCCAGGGCCACAATGGCGATCAGCAATGTGGCGAATCCGGGTACGTCCACTCCGTGCATGACCACATTGGCGGCGATCCACAGCGCATACGCGAACGCGGCGAAAGCAAGCCCAAGGCCCATGTAGATGACCACGCGCAGCGGACGGCTGTTGAAGGAGATCAGTCCGTCGATCCCGTAGTTGAGGAGGCGCCGTCCGCCCCATTTCGACCGGCCCGCGGCGCGGTTGACATTGTGGTAGGTGAAACTGACGGTGTCGAAGCCGATCCAGGAGAAGATTCCCTTGGAGAACCGGTTGGTTTCCGGCAGGGCGAGCACCGCGTCGACGGCACGCCGCGACAGCAGTCTGAAGTCCCCCTCGCCGTCGACGACATCGACGTCCATGCAGCGTCCCATGGCCTGGTAGTACGCCGAGCTGACGGTCCTTCGCAGCAGTCCCTCGCCGGACCGGTCCCGGCGGGCAACGACCTGGTCGTAGCCGTGTCGGCGCAGTTCCAGCATCCGGTACAGGAGACCTGGGGGGTGCTGCAGATCGGCGTCCATGAGGGCCACGGAGGCACCGCGTGACATGCGAAGGCCCGCGAGCATGGCCGCTTCCTTGCCGAAATTCCTACTGAAGGATGTGTAGCGGACGCGATGGTCCTCGGCGGCCAGGGCGCGCAGTTGGGCACGGGTGGTGTCGCGGCTCCCGTCGTCGACGTAACAGATCTCGAAGGAGCGCCCCGTTCCTTCCAGGACATCCATCAACGCACAGTGGAATGTGTTGATCACTTCTTCCTCATTGAAGCACGGCACAACAACTGAGATCTGGCACGCTTCCATTCGCCACCCCGGCAGGTGTGATTCCAGCATTTGCGACTACGGCCACCACCATGACCCATCAGGTCAAGACAACGGTAAGAAGGCAGGCCGAACGCGCCGGGAGCAACCCGTACCGCGTTATCTTTCGATCAGGCGGACCGGCGAAACCGAACGCCAGCACACTGCAAACCGTATTTTCGTGCCGCGGGAGATTCTTTCCCGGCACCGACCGAGAAGGGGCGGCCTGTGGTGCACGCACCGGAGAAGGCTGTTCGAGACGAGCGAGCCGATGTCGCTCCGGAGGAACGGACGGCATGGTGGCGGACGGCCGCACCGCTGGGGATTCTCTCCCTGCTGCCGCTGGCCGCGCTCGGCTACGCCGCGTGGAACGCACGCCTGGTGCGCACCGGCGGGGACGACTGGTGTTTCCTGCCGGTGGTCCAGGACGGCGGACTGCCCGCCATAGTGGAGAAGTTCTACCTCCATGACAACGGACGGATCGTCAACGCCGTGCTGGTGTGGGCGTATGCGCGTTTCGGTGAGGCGGGCCAGCAGTGGTTCGCGCCGGTCAGTGGTGTGCTCGTACTCGTGCTCCTGTGGGCCTTCACGGCCGCCGTGCTGCGTGCCGCACGGCTGCGAGTCCCCCGGGGTGTGCCGCTTCTGGTGGCGGCCATGGTGACGGCCTTGTTCCTCTTCGGCTCCCCCAACACGTACAAGACGTTCTACTGGCCGGCCGCCTCCGTCTCGCACACCCTGCCGCCGGTGTTCGTCTGCGCGGCGGCCGTCCCCGTGCTGCGCGCGACATCACGGCGCGGCAAGTTTCTCGCGCTGGGCACGGTCGCCCTCGCGGGGGTGTTCCTGGGGCTCGTGTCGGAGGAGACGAGCGTCGTCGCGCTGACTGTCCTGGCGTGCGCGTTGCTGATCAGCGGCCGTGTCTTCCCTGGAGCACGGCGGCGGTTCCTGCGCCTGTGCTGCACGGCCGGCATCGCAAGCATCGTGCTCGGCACGCTGATCCTCTACACCTCCCCCGGTGCCACGCGCCGCCGCGAGCGCAAGCACGCGTCGACGATGTTCACCCCCGACTCGCTGCTGGGCGCCCTGCACGGCTTCCTCGAGATCGCCGCCACGGTGCTCACGACCTGGTGGTACCTGGGAGCCGTCGTGGTGGGTGTCGTCGTGGGCGTGGTGTCCCCCGGCGTCATGGGCCGGGTCGCGCCCGCAAGGAAGCAGCTGCCGGTCCTGGCCGCGGGTGTCGGCGCGCTGCTCGTCTCCGGCTACGTGTGCACGGTCATCACGTACCCCGTGTTCAAGCACCACATGGTGTCGTCGACCCGCCTGTGGAACGACTACCTGCTGCTGTACCTCCTGTTCCTCGTCTTCGTCGGCGCCCTCGCCGGGCACGGCGTGCGGGGCCGGGTGCGGCGGACGGCGCCGGTTCTGGCCGCCGGGGGCGTGCTGTACGCCGTCGTGTGCGTCGCCCTGACGGCGTCACTCGCGGGCCTCGGGACCACGATGCAGGCGCATGCCCAGGACTGGGACCGCCAGGACCGCTGGATGCGCGGTCTGGCCGCGACCGGCGCCGAGGTCCTGCCGTACAAGCGGCTCCCCCAGAGCAGGATGACCGAGCCGTTCCGGCACGGCGGGAGGGCGACGTGGCCCGCTTCCTGCATTGCCACCTATTACGGCGTGCAACGCATCGAGCAGGCCCACGAGTTGCCGTGACTCAGCCCGTCCGCCCGGCCCGGCCCAGGAGGCGTCGGGCCCGTTCCAGGACGGGCTTGTCGACCATCTGTCCGTCGACGGTGGTGACGGTGTCTCCCACGGCAAGTACGGAGCGCGCCCAGGTCAGTTCGGCTTCGGTGGGCGCGAACCCTGCCGCCACGGCAGGGAGTTGGGCCGGGTGGATGCACAGCTTGCCCGCGAATCCGAGACGGCGCCCGTGCGTGACATCGGCGGCGAGGGCGTCGGCGTCCCGTACGCCGGTGGTGACTCCGTCGATCGGCGGGCACAGGCCGGCGGCCGCTGCCGCGAGCACCACCTGTGAGCGGGCGTGTGCCAGCGCTAGGTGGTCGTCGTGCGCGACGCCGAGGTCGGCGGCGAGATCCACGTTGCCGAAGGCGAGACGCACCACGCCCGGCACCCGGCTCACCTCGTGGGCGCGCAGCACCCCGCGCGCGGTCTCGATGAGGGCGACGAGCGGGCAGCGCCCTGCGGTCCGCGCCGCGATGTCCGAAAGGGCCTCCGGATCCTCGGACTTGGGCACCATCACCGGGCAGCCGTGTTCCGCCGCCATGGCCAGGTCGTCCTCGGACCAGGGGGTGCCGGGGGCGTTGACGCGCACGACCGGGCGGCGGCCCGCGATCAGCCAGGCGGCGGCATGTGCGCGCGCCGCGTCCTTGTCGGCAGGGGCGACCGCGTCCTCAAGGTCGATGATGACCAGGTCGGCGCCGGAGGCGTGCGCCTTGGCGTAGCGGTCGGGGCGGTCGCCGGGGACGAAGAGGAGGCTGCGCGCGGCTGTTGTCGCCGCGCGGCCCTCGTCGAATGCGTCGGTCATACGAAGGTCACCTCCGCGGAGGCGTGCCGCGCCTCCCGGTGCGTGGCGACGGCGAGTTGGGCGTGCTCGCCCTCAGGGACCCCCGTGGCCAGCAGGTGTTCCCCCGCGAAGGCGGGGCGGTGCAGGCGGTAGGAGAGTGAGCTCACCTGCCGCTGCGGCGCGTTGCGACGCACCAGGTCCAGCATCAGCAGCGCGAGGAGCGGGCCGTGGACGACGAGGCCCGGGTAGCCCTCGACGTCGCGGCAGTAGGGGGCGTCGTAGTGGATGCGGTGGGCGTTCGCGGTCAGGGCGCTCACCCGGAACAGCTGGCGCTCGTCCGGCTGGGCGCGTAGTTGCCACGGCGCCTCGGAGTGCGGGAGGGTCGCGGCGTCGACCGTGGTGGGGTGGCCGGCCGCCGCGCTGCGGCCCGAGCGGTAGACGATGTCCTGCTCCTCGACGAGGCAGGTGCGGCCCGCCTGGCGGAACTCGCGGCGCTCCGTGACGAAGAGCAGCTCGCCGCTGCGGCCGCTCTTGGGTGTGACGGAGGCGAGGCTGCAGATGCGTTCGGCCGGTTCGCCGAGGCGCAGCGGCTCCTCTACGTTCACGCGGCCGCCCGCGAACATGCGCTGCCGGTCGGGGATCGGCGGCAGGAAGCGGGCGTCGGCGAGGTGTCCGTCGGGGCCGAGTTCGCTCTGCGCCGGCCACTCCAGGAAGTACAGCCACTGCCACAGCGGGGGCAGCACGTCCCCCGACTTGGCGGCCGGTTCGGGCAGGTCGAGGACGGCCGAGAGGGCGGCGGCCGGGCCCGGGGGCAGGGTGTCCTCGTCCGTCGTCGCGGAGGGCGCCCAGGACTCCACGTAGGAGCCGAGGGACGGTGTGGAGGCGGCGGGTTCCATGGCGGGGCTTGCCTTCCGTTGAGGGGCGGATGTCACGCGGGGGTCGTGGCGGAGGGCTTGGCGGTGGCGGCCGGTTCGGTCTCCAGCTGGGAGTCGCGGGACGGTTCGCGCACGAGGAACGTGGCCAGCAGTGTGAGGCCGACACACCCGGTGACGTACCAGAAGAAGACGGTCTCGTGCCCGTTCTGCTTGAGGGCCAGCGCGATCGGCTCGGTCAGTCCACCGAAGGTGGCGGTGACAAGGGCGTGCGGGAGGCCGACGCCCAGGGCGCGCACCTTGGTGGGGAACATCTCGGCCTTGACGATGGCGGCGAGGGCCGAGTACCCGGTGACGAAGGCGAGGGCGAGGGTCATCAGGAGGAAGGCGACCCACGGGTTGCCGGTGTGTCCCAGGAAGGTCATCACGGGGACCGTGAGCACCATGCAGCCGATCGAGAAGCCGAACATGACGGGCCGCCGGCCCACCCGGTCGGACAGCGCGCCGATCAGCGGTTGCAGCAGCATGTACACGAAGAGGGCGGCGAAGCCGATGACCGTGACGGTCGACTGGGGGATGCCCGCGGTGTTCACGAGGTACTTCTGCAGATAGGTGGTGTACGTGTAGAAGGCGACGGTGCCGCCGATGGCGAGGCCGAACACGGCGAGCAGTTGGCGCGGGTACTCCTTGAACAGGGCGAAGAGCCCCTTGCGTTCGCCCTCGGTGGCGCGGGCCTGCTCCTTCTGGAAGTGCGCGGACTCCTCCATGGTGCGCCGCAGGTACATGACGGTGAGTCCGGCCACCGCCCCGACGACGAAGGGGATGCGCCAGCCCCAGTCGGCCAGTTGGGCTTCGGTGAGTGAGTTCTGCAGGACGATCGCCACGAGCAGGGCGGAGAGCTGGCCGAGCACGATGGACACGTACTGGAAGCTGGAGTAGAAGCCGCGCCGTCCGGGAGGCGCCACCTCGGAGAGGTAGGAGGCGCTGGAGCCGAACTCGCCGCCGACAGAAAGTCCCTGGGCCAGCCGCGCCACGACGAGGAGGGCGGGCGCCCACAGGCCGATGACATCATGTCTCGGCGACAGGGCGATGACGAGGGACCCGGCGCTCATCAGCAGCACGGAGAGGGTCAGTGCCCGGCGTCGACCGAACCGGTCCGCGTAGGCGCCGAGCAGCCAGCCGCCGAGCGGGCGCATCAGGAAGCCGACCGCGAACACCACGGCGGTGGACAGGAGTTGGGCGGTCCGGCTGCCCTCAGGGAAGAACACCGGTGCGAAGTAGACGCTGAAGGTGGCGTAGGCGAACCAGTCGTACCACTCGATGAGGTTGCCCAGACAGCCGCGCACGACGTTCGCGGTGACGCGGGAGGGTGGGCTCGATGCTGGTGTCTGACTCATCCGTGGCGTCTCCGTACTCAGTGCTCGATACGCGGTGGTCGGGCGGCTCAAAACGCCACTCATCATGAGCGCTGATGTGGGATGCGGAACAATAGAAACTCGTGATGCGTCCATGCTGTCGGCGCATGGGAGTCGGCGGGCACGGCGGTCCACCGGGTTCCCTTACATCGGAGCCCCCTTGAGAAACGCGAGGACCATCTCCCCGGCCTCCTCACGGCACTCCTCGAAGTAGGCGTGGCGCGCGTCGGGGAACAGTCGCGTCGTGGCGTCGGGGATGCGGGAGGCGAGCAGCGGCACATTGTCCGGCGGGGTGAGCCGGTCCTGTTCGCCGTGCAGGATGAGGGTGGGCGCCATGATGTACGGCAGCGCGTCCCACGCGTCGTGGCCGGTGCTGGCGCGGAGGTGGCCGCGGCGGGCGTGCGGCGGCATGCCGGGGTCACCGAGCGTGCCGTACGGGCCGGGGTGGGCGGCGCGCCAGGCGGGTGTGTACATGAGGTCGGTCAGCGCCTCCTCGGCGGCGCCCGGTTCGGTGCGGGTCAGCGCGCGGCGCACCTCCTGGTCCCGCTCCACGGCGTGCAACCCGCCGGGCGACGTGCAGCCGAGGACGAGCCGCCGGATCCGCCCGGGGTGCCGTGCGGCGGCCCACTGCGCGACCCGGCCGCCCATGGAAGTGCCGTACAGGTCGGCGCGCTCGATGCCCAGCGCGTCGAGCACGGCGATCACGTCGTCCGCGAACTGCCAGGTGGAATACCCGTCTTGGGCCTCGGGCTTGCCACTGTCACCCGTGCCCCGGTAGTCGACGGTGATGGTGCGACGGGCCTGGTGGAAATCGTCGCGCACCGCGTCCCACCAGTGGTGGTTGTTGGCCTGTCCGGCGAGGAGGACGAGCGGGTGTCCGGTGCCACGTGTCTGGTAGGCGAGGGTGGTGCCGTCGGCGGCCGACGTGGTGGCTTCGAGGCGGTCGGTGTCCGGCATGGTTCTCCTGGGTTGCTGATCGTGGAAGGTTTCGTGGTCGTCTGGTGTCATCGTTTCGCCGCCTCGTCCTCCGCCTCGGGAAGCCGCGCCGAGGGCCATCTGCCGCTCTTCACGGCGGCGTTGACCTGGCGCACGAGCTCCAGCGCGACGACGTTCACCGCGGGTGGTGTGCGCCCGGTGCGGGGTGTGCCCAGCACGATGGAGCGCCATGCGGCGGGCTCGCACAGCGGCGCCGCGCTGAGCTCACCGGCCGCGACATCCTCGGCGACGCCCACTCCGGGCAGTACGGTCCAGCCGTGTCCGGCCCGCGCGAGCTGCTTCTGTACGGGCATCGAGTTGGTCTGCGCCGCCACCTCGATGCGGACGCCGGCGCGGGCCGCCGCCGATTCGATGAGCGCGCGCAGCGCGTGCCCGGACGTCGGCATCACCAAGGGGCGCGCCGCCGCCTCGGCGAACGGGACCGGGCGCTCGGCGCTCAGCCCGGCCGACGGCGGGGCCGCCACCCACAGCCGCTCGCGCACCAGGGGCCGTACGTTCAGGGAGGGCGCGCTGTCGAGGTTGTAGAGCAGCGACAGATCGAGGTCGCCGTCGTCGAGCCACTGCTGCAGATGGCCCGAGTACGCGGTCAGCACCCTCAGCTGCACCCCCG
Organism: Streptomyces sp. NPDC002790; assembly: GCF_040295505.1. NCBI lineage: Bacteria > Bacillati > Actinomycetota > Actinomycetes > Kitasatosporales > Streptomycetaceae > Streptomyces > Streptomyces sp. NPDC002790. Next base: position 11,775 of record NZ_JBEOVM010000002.1, read on the forward strand.
GATGGGCCTCGCGCATGGCCGTCACCAAGGGCTCCGCGAGCAGTCCGAGGGTGCTCTCCAGCAGGCCGACGGTCACGATGCCGGACACCTCACCGGGCGTCGGCCGCACTTCCGCGCGGGCCCGCTCCAGCTCGTACAGCGCCCGCCTGGCCCGCCCCACGACGACCGCCCCGGCCTCGGTCGGCCGCATGCCCTGCCGGGTCCGCTCGAAGAGCGGCACACCCAACTCCTCCTCCAGGGTGCGGATCTGGCGGGTGACGGCGGGCTGCACGAGGTGCAGGACCGTCGCGGCCCGCGTGACACTGCCCACCTCGGCCACCGTCACCAGCGCCTTGAGCTGTTTGATGTCCAACTCGCCCCGCCCCTCCCCTGCCATCCGCGCCACGCATGACGGCATCACGATTTGCTATTTCCCGAGCATTGCCATGAAGACCCATGATGTTAGTCGTCACGGAGCTGCCGCCGCCCGGCGCCCCGTGCACCCCACATGACCACCCTCGCACCTGGAGGTCACCGCATGACAGGGCCGACCGATCGCGCCGCCGCGCCGCCGCAGCACCCGCTGTCCGGGATCACCGTCGTCAGCCTCGAACAGGCCGTGGCCGCCCCCTACGCCACCCGCCAGCTGGCCGACCTCGGCGCCCGTGTCATCAAGGTGGAGCGGCCCGACGGCGGCGACTTCGCCCGCCGCTACGACACCACCGTGCACGGCGAGTCGAGCTATTTCGTCTGGCTGAACCGCGGCAAGGAGTCGCTGACACTGGATGTGAAGTCACCGGCAGGACGCGAGGTCCTCGACGAACTCCTCGCGGACGCCGATGTGTTCGTGCAGAACCTCGGACCGGGCGCCGCCGCCCGCCTCGGCCTGGACACGGCCGCGCTGGCCGCGAAGTACCCGCGCCTGATCCCGTGCACCGTCTCCGGCTACGGCACCAGCGGCCCCTGGGCCGACCGCAAGGCGTACGACATGCTGGTGCAGTGCCAGACCGGCCTGGTCTCGCTCACCGGCACGGCGCGGGAGGCCGCGCGGGCGGGTGTGTCGATCGCCGACATCGCCGCCGGGATGTATGCGTACACCGGCATCCTCACCGCCCTGTTCACCCGCGCGACCACAGGTGTCGCGCGCGCGGTGGAGGTGTCGCTGTTCGAGGCGCTCGCGGAGTGGATGGGCCAGCCCGCCAACTACACCCGCTACGGCGGGACGCAGCCGCCGCGCATCGGCACCCAGCACGCCACCATCGCCCCGTACGGCGCCTACACCGCCCGCGACGGCAAGCAGATCCTGATCTCCGTACAGAACGAACGCGAGTGGCAAGCGCTGTGCGAACAGTTCCTTGAGCAGCCGGAGTTGACCACGGACCCGCGCTTCGCCACCGGCTCCGAGCGCGTCACCCACCGCGACGAGCTGAACGTCATCATCGCCGAGCGCTTCCTGCGGTGCGACGGCGCCGACGCCGCCGAGGCGCTCGACGCGGCGGGCATCGCGAACGCGGGCGTCAACGACGTCGCCGAGTTCCTCGACCACCCGGTTCTCGCGGAACGTGGGCGCTGGCACGAGGTCGGCACGCCCGGCGGCGCCGTCCAGGCGCTGCGTCCCCCGGCGGACCTGGCCGGAATCGCCCCGCGGATGGACCCGGTCCCCGCCCTCGGCGAGCACACCGAACGACTCCTGGCGGAGCGGGGACGCACCGCCGAGCAGATCGCGAGCCTGCGCGCGGCAGGCGCGATCTGACACCGCGGGCACGATCGCACGCCGCCCCTCCCCGGACACCGCGACAAGACAGCAAGCAGAGGAGAAGAACCCGTGAGCACCCTGGACGCCCTGGACACCGACGAACGGTTCGTCGTCGAGACCGTGCACGACTTCGTCGACAAGCACGTCAAGCCGGTCGCGCAGGAGTTGGACCACTCCAACACCTATCCGGAAGCCCTCATCGAACAGATGAAGGAGATGGGCATCTTCGGGCTCGCCGTCCCGGAGGAGTTCGGCGGCACCCCGGTCTCCATGCCCGCCTACGTCCTGATCACTGAGGAGCTCGCACGCGGCTGGATGAGCCTCGCGGGCGCCATGGGCGGCCACACCGTCGTCGCCAAGCTGCTCACCCTGTACGGGACCGAGGAGCAGAAGGCGGCGTATCTGCCCCGCATGGCGACCGGCGAGCTGCGCGCCACGATGGCGCTGACCGAGCCGGGCGGCGGCAGCGACCTCCAGGCGATGCGCACCACGGCCCGCCGCCAGGACGACGGCACGTATGCCGTGAACGGTTCCAAGACGTGGATCACCAACTCCCGCCGCTCCGGCCTCATCGCCCTGCTGTGCAAGACCGACCCGGACGCCGCGCCGACCCACCGGGGCATCTCGATCCTGCTCGTCGAGCACGGTCCCGGCCTGACCGTCTCCCGTGATCTGCCCAAGCTGGGCTACAAGGGCGTCGAGAGCTGCGAGCTGTCCTTCGAGGGGTACGTCGCCGCCGCCGGCAGTGTCCTCGGCGGGGCGGAGGGCCAGGGGTTCGGCCAGATGATGAAGGGCCTGGAGACCGGCCGTCTACAGGTCGCCTCACGCGCACTCGGCGTCGGCCGTGCCGCTCTGGAGGACTCGCTCGCCTACGCGCAGGAGCGGGAGTCGTTCGGCAAGCCGATCTGGCAGCATCAGGCGATCGGCCACTACCTGGCCGACATGGCCACCAAGCTGACCGCGGCCCGCCAGCTGACCCTGCACGCGGCCCGGGAGTACGACGCGGGCCGTCGGGTCGACATGGAGGCGGGGATGGCGAAGCTGTACGCGTCCGAGGCGGCGATGGAGATCGCGCTCAACGCCGTGCGTATTCACGGCGGTTACGGCTACTCCACCGAGTACGACGTCGAACGCTACTTCCGCGACGCGCCGCTGATGATCGTCGGCGAGGGCACGAACGAGATCCAGCGGAACGTGATCGCGGCTCAGCTCGTCAAGCGAGGGGGCCTGGACTCGTAAGAGGGGCCCAGGTGTAGCGGACGCGCACGCCGTGGTCCTGGAGCCAGCTGGTCTCTCTGTGCCGCAGTTCGTGCGCGGACTCCGGGGCGATGGCGCTGGGCCACCGGACCAGGACCGCGGTGACGTCGCCGGTCTGCACCAGCTGCCGCACCCGGCGCCAGCCGGTGCGGCGGGCCGGGTCCGGCTCGCCGTAGGTGTCGGTGACGACCTCGGCGATCGTCAGGCCGCGCTCCTGGGCGAACGCGCGGCCTTCGGTCTGCGCGCACTGCACGGCCGCCCCGGAAGCGCCCGGGGCCCGGTCGGCACATACGTACAGCACGGCCGGTGAAGCGGTGTCGACGTGGGGGGTCATGGGCGCCTCCTGTAGATGGATCGAGGAGAATGGATTCCTCGCCGCGCGAAGGTGAAAGGGCGGGGCCGGGCGGCCCCTGCCGGTCTCCATGGGCTCAGGAAAAGGCCGTCAACTCGGCCCAGACGACCTTTCCTTCGGCCCGTGTCGAGCGCGCCGAGCCCCAGCGGTCCGCGAGCTGCTGGACGAGGAACAGGCCCCGCCCGCCCTCCTCGCCGGGTCCGGCACGGCGCTCGGGCTGCTGGACCGGAGTCGGGTTCTCGTCGTGGAGTTCGATCCGCAGACTCCGCTCGTCCCCGGTCAGTTTGAGGCCGCACAGGACCTGGTCGCTGTCGGTGTGCAGCAGCGCGTTCGTGGTCAGCTCGGACACCAGCAGCACCGCGTCGCAACAGGTGTCGCCGGGCACCTGCCAGGATCGGAGCCGCTCCCGCACGGTGTCGCGGGCCGATCTCGCGCTCGTGCGCAGCGCGGGCAGCCCGAACCAGAACTCCCGGCCGGGCGCGGTGGTGGCTAAGGCGGGGGACGGTGCCGGGGCCAGGGGCGTGGGGAGAGTCACGAATGTCGCCTTCCAGTGCCTTCCGCGGGGCGGGCGCGGTGTGGGGGTGCGGGCTACAGCTCGAGCTGTGAGCGGCGCAGGCCCAGGCGGGCACCCCGGGGTGGGACGCCCACGACGGCATCGGCATCGCGGGTCCCCGCAGGGGCGGATGCTGCGTCAGAGCCGTGACTTGACCGCTCACAGTGCAACTATGCGCGTGATCGTGCTCACGCTGCAACCGACTCCCTGATAATTTCATCTTGCGGGGTATCACTCTGGCGTCATCATCAAGTCGCTGCAAGAATGGTCTTGTTGATGAACTCTCAGGAGGTTGGGCGTGAGTGAGGCCCGTTCTGGTACCAGCGCACCGACAGTGCTGCGCATGATCCTCGGCCGCCGGCTGCAGGACATGCGACTGGCTGCCGGTGCCTCGTTGGAGGACGCGGCAAGAGCTCTACGTGTGAAAACGCTGACGATCCGTCGGCTCGAAAAGGCCGAAGTCGCCCTGAAGCCTCTCTACGTGGAGAAGCTCCTGGAGACCTTCGGCGCGGACCGCCAGGAGATAGACGAGTTCGTCGACCTGGCCGAGCGGGCCAACGAGCCGGGCTGGTGGCACTCCTACCGGGACGCCGTCCCCGGCTGGTTCACCGCCTACGTCAGCCTGGAGACCGACGCCAAGACTCTGCGCACCTACGAACCCCAGTACGTCACGGGCCTCTTGCAGACCCCCGACTACGCGCGCGCGGTGCTGCGCGGCGGACTGCCGAACGGCAGCGAGGAGGACCTCGATCGCCGCGTGGAGCTGCGGCTGCGCCGCCAGGGCCTCCTGGACAAGGAGGACGCCCCCACGCTGTGGGTGGTCATGGAGGAGGCCGTCCTGCACAAGGAGGTGGGCAGCGCCGACGTGATGCGGGAGCAGATCGAGCGCCTCCTGGACTTGTCCGAACTCGCCCACATCAGCCTGGACGTCGTGCCCTTCTCCGCGGGCGCGCATGTGGGGGCTTGCGCCCCGTTCACGTACTTCCGGTTCGAGGAACCCGAGCTGCCCGACATCGTCTACAGCGAACTCCTGTCCGCATCCGTCTATTTGGACCAGCGCGCGGACGTGGTCGCCCATCTTGAGGCGCATTCGCGTATGTCGCTGCTGACGTCGTCGGATGACAGCAGGGCGCTCTTGAACCGTATGCGCAAGGAGTACTCAACATGACGGTCGTCGAAGAGGGCGTCTACAACGGGATGCCGGCCCGCCAACTCGGCGAGCAGGGCTGGGAGCGTCCCTGGAGCGGGCCCAACGGTGGGCAGTGCGTCGAGACGAAACTGCTCGCCGACGGCCGCGTGGCCGTACGGCAGTCGACCGATCCGGCCGGCCCCGCACTGATCTACACGCCTGACGAGATCGCCGCGTTCGTCCGCGGCGTCAAGCAGGGCCTGGCCGATCACCTGGCCGCCGGATGAACGGGCGGGCGGCGACGGGGACGCCGACACCGGTCGCGTTCCCGGCCCGCGGATCGACCGACATACAGCCGACAGTCACACCTATGAAGGGGAGCACATGACCACCAGGCAGTCCGGCCGGGACCTCGACACGAGCAAGGCCCACTCGGCCCGGATGTACGACTACTTCCTCGGTGGCAAGGACCACTTCGAGGTCGACAAGGAGGCGGCCATGGTCGCCGCCAAGGCCCACCCCGGCCTGCCTGTCACCGCCCGCGAGAACCGCGCGTTCATGCACCGCGCCACGCGCGTGCTGGCGCGGGAGCACGGCATCCGCCAGTGGCTCGACATCGGCACCGGCATCCCCACCGAGCCCAATCTGCACCAGGTCGCCCAGTCCCTCGTCCCCGAGGCCCGCGTCGTGTACGCCGATAACGACCCGCTCGTCCTCAAGTACGCCGAGCGCCTCATGCGCAGCACCATCCAGGGACGCACGGCCTACGTCGAGGCCGATGTCACCGACCCGGACTCGCTGATGGACGCCGTGCAGGACGCCGAGGTCCTGGACTTCGACCGGCCCATCGCCCTCACCCTCAACGCGCTGATGCACTTCGTCACCGACCCGCACGACCCGTACGCCATCGTGCGCCGGCTGCTCGAGCCGCTCGCGCCGGGCAGCGCCCTGGCCATGAACCACTGCACGCCCGACTTCGACCCCGAGACGTGGAACGGGGTGGCGGAGGCGTACACCAACTCCGGGACGCCGGTGCAGTTCCGCTCGCACAGCGACGTCCGCCGGTTCTTCGACGGGCTCGACCTGATCGAGCCGGGCATCATCTGCTGCCACCGCTGGCGCCGCGACAACCCCGAGGACGGCACGGAGATCGCGGACGCCGAGATCAGCCTGCTGGCGGGCGTGGGCATCAAGCACTGAGCGGGACGGGGGGGCGGGGCCGCGTGTGCGGCCCTCAGCCGCGCCGGTTCCTCACGTACCGGCGCGCCAGCACCGCACCGGCCGCGAAGACCACGACGCCGCCCGCGACCGCCCCGCCGATCGCCAGCGGGGAGGTCCGCTCGCGGCCGTTGATGTCGGTCGACAGCGTGACGCTGTCGTTGCCATGGGTTCGGTCGTACTTGCCGATGACTCGGACTGTGCCGCGCGCACCGGGCATGTTGTCGTCGATACGGATGCGGACGGTCACGGTCGTGCGCGCGCCCTTGCGGCCGTCGATCTGCTCGAACGCGTCACTGCTCAGGCCGCACCGCCACGCGCGCGATCCCTTGGCCGGGCGCTTGCACCCGTTGTCCATCGGATCGCCGTCCACCGTGTAGGGCGTGCCGGTGATCGTGGTGCCCTCGGGCGGGACGATCTCGAAGCGGTCCGGGCTGATGCCGGGCAGCTTGCCTCCGTTGACGTTGCGTGCCCCGATGCGCACCGTCACGGTCTGTCCGACCTTGCCGCGGACGGCGCCCTCGACGACGGGGGCGTAGTCCAGCTGCGCGGTGCCGCGAACGATCAGTGAGCCCGAGGTGGTGTCCGACGTGATGTCGCCCGCGGGAACGCGTTCCAGCTTCAGCTCGGGACCGCTCCCTCGCCGCGAGTAGGTCGCCTTGTCCCGTACTTCGTAGGGCAGTTGATAACGGACACTCTCCGCAGGCATGTCCTTTTGCAGGTGGCCGATCATCGGCTGGGCGATCCGCCAGGCGCTGTGCGGAGGCAGTGGTGTGTCGAACTCGCACCAGGCGAGGTCATTCCCATGGGGCTCCTCGTCCACGGGCCCGTCGTTGCCGGCGGTGTACCAGCAGTTGCGATACTTCCGATCCACTGTCATGTGGCCGCCATAGGTGCCCAGCTTCAGCGCGAACCGGTCGGCCCGCCGGCTGCTCTCGTTGGCGAGGCCCGGCCGCAGTTCGATCGGCTCCCCGGGCTTGACGAGACCGGGCACCCGCTCCACCCCGGCGGAGGTCAGGTCCGGAGGCTGGACCTCCATCCGCACGTCCGCCCGCACCGCTTCGGCGTTGTCGGCGCGCGCGGTGAGGTGCACGGTCCCGCCGTCCCCCGGGGCGGCGCCGTCCTTGCCGCGCAGATGGAACGGGCTGAAGTGCGTCGCGTAACGCAGGGAGCGCGGGTCGAAGCGGCAGCGGAACACGTCGTCGTCACCTGTGCACCGGTGCCCGGGAGTCATCGTGCCGGCGTCCCTCAGTTCCCGGGCGTCCACGGTGATCTCGACGTTGCGGGCCACGCCGCCGTGCGGCTCCACCAGCATCTTGGGAGCGTCGAATCTCGCGTCGGCGCCTTCGTCCGCGTCGTACAGTCGGGACGCCTCGGGCACGTCGAGCGTGAGCCGGGCCCGGCCGTCCGGGCTCTCCGCGGCGAGGACCGGTGCCACCGCCGCGGTCGTGGCCAGCAGCGCCCCTGTGACCAGTGCCGCGGCCCGGGCCCCGAAGCGTCGGCCATGTCCGCGTATCCGCAATGCCACTCCCCCCGTGCTCACTCCTTCAACAGCCCTGTTGATCCACGAGGCTTCAGAGCACCCTACGAGACACCGTCCGGGCAACCGATGACTTTCGGCGCACCGGACGGTCCACACCTTCGAACGACTGGAACGCGCGACAGCGCCCGCATCCTCCGGAGGTCCCATGTCCACCACCACCGGCAACGCCCTGCCGCCCGTCGTCGACCGCTCCACGTGGGAGAAGGAACTGGCGGCGCTGCGGGTCCGTGAGAAGGCCGCCACACGGGAGCTCGACGCCATCGCCGCGCAGCGGCGCCGACTGCCGATGATCGAGATGCCCGACTACGTACTGGAGGGCGAGGACGGCCCGGTGCGGCTCGCCGACGTCTTCGGTGAGCACCCGCAGTTGATCGTCTACAACCACATGTGGCACGAGGGCGAGGAGTGGCAGTGCGGCGGCTGCACCGGCTTCACGTCCCAGTTCACGCGGCTCGCGGGGCTCGAGAAGTTCGACGCCCGCTTCGTGATCGTCACGCAGGGGCCGATCGACGAGGCGCTCGCGTACCGGCGCAAGGTCGGCAACACGATGGACTGGTACTCCACCGCGAACAGCCCGTTCGGCGCCGACGTCGGCGCACCGCCGAACGCCGGGTTCGCGGTCAACGTGTTCCTGCGCGACGGCGACACCGTGTACCGCACCTGGCACACGGACGGTCGCGGCACCGAGCAACTGAGCTATCTGTTCGGCCTGGTCGACCTGCTGCCGTACGGCCGGCAGGAGGAGTGGCAGGACTCCCCCGCGGGTTGGCCCAAGTCACCGACGTACAGCCGGTGGGCTTCACCGCAGGAGATCGCGGCGGCGTACGGCGAGCACGCCTGAAGCCGGGCCGACGTCAGGCGTCCTCGACACCGAGCACGCGGTGCACGGTCTGCTGGGCTTCGTAGAAGTCGGTGTCGGAGACGTCCGGGTCGTCCTCGGTCTGCTCGAGCCAGTCCGACATCTCGTCGGGCGACCAGCGGTCGAAGTCCTTGGGGATGTCCAGTGTCGTGGTGTTCATGCGCAGCCGGGCGACGGCTGTCGCTTCCTCGACGCTGATGGTGTTCACTTCGGTCATCGCGCCCCTCCCATCGGGTCTTCACGGGATCGGACGGGTGACCTTGCCAGACGCGCCCCACGAGTGTCCAACTGTGACGTCACGCACAGTGAGGAGCGTCCGCCGAGTCCCGGCCCGGAGTGCCCGGTTGACCTCCACAAAGCCCGTTGGCAGCCCTGCCCGTGATCATCCGCGCAGATAGCGCGTGAGCATGGCGGCCAGCTCGTTCTCCAGCCGGTCGACCGGTACCGGGTGCGGGTCGGCCATGAGCTGATGCGTATTCAACTCGACCGTTCCCACCACCAATTGTGCGGCCACGTCGAGGTCCAGTACGCAAACGTCCGGGTGCCGGTCGAGCACGTCACGGATCTGGGCGACCCGCGCCTCGCCGTGCCGGTCCATCGCCTCGATCAGCTCGCTCGAGACCGGCGCCTGCTCGATCATGATGCGCAGCAGTTCCGGGTCGTCGCGATGATGGTCGATGGCGTCGCGGACCAGGGCCCGCACCGTCTCCTCCAGGCTGCCGGGGGCGAGGTCGAGCTCATCGGCCCCCGTCCAGGCGCCTCGGTCGATGTGCCGCACCAGAAGCTCGGCGAGGATCGCGTCCTTGTTGGGGAAGTACTGGTACAGCGAGCCGATGGACATACGGGCGTGGTCGGCGATGCGGTTCGTGGTCCCCGCCGCGTAGCCGTACTCCGCGAAAACGTGAGCAGCGGCGGCGAGGATGCGCTCGCGGGTGAGCTCGGCACGCACCTGGGTGGGCCTGCGACGTGGGGTGAGACGGCGGTCGGAGGACGACATCCACTGATCCTTCCGGGGCGCGAAAAGCGAGTGGCGAAAGAGGTGAGCTTTTACTCAGAATACTGCCATGACCTGCGAAAACAAGAACATCAGCGCAACCGGGCCCCGGCCGTGAACCCCACCGAGCGCCCCCGAACCGGCGACGTCCCTCCACCGCACCCCACGCATCGCCTCACCTCCGCCGAAGAGGTCGAGGCCGTCATCGGCCGGCCCGCCGCGATGATCCTGCGCAAGGAGATCGGCGCCCTGGACGAGGGCTGCCGCGCCGTCCTCGCCCACAGCCCGATCGCCGCCTTCGGCTACCGGGACGCCGACGGCGCCGCCCGGACCACCTTCGTCGGTGGCACGCCCGGGTTCACGCGCGTCCACTCCTCGGCCCGGATCTCCTTCGCCGTCCCTGGACCGCGTGTCTCGCGCGGCCCGGTCTCGCTGTACTTCCTGCTGCCGGGCGTGGGGGAAGTGCTGCGCGTCAACGGCACGGCGACGGCCGGCAGGGGCGCGGAGACGACCGTGAGCGTCGCTCAGGCCTATGTGCACTGCGCGCAGGCGGTCATCCGCTCCGGCCTGTGGGAGCCGCCCTCCGGCGCCGCGGTGGCCGCACCGGTGTCCGGGGAGGGCCCGTTGAGCAGTCCCGGCGTGGCCGACTTCCTGGCGGCCTCCCCCTTCCTCGCCCTGTCCACCTGGGACACCCGTGGAGGCAGCGACACCAGTCCGCGCGGGGACCGGTCGGCGGTGGCCCGCACCCTGGACGGCCGTACGCTCGTCCTCGCCGACCGCAAGGGCAACAAGCGCGCCGACTCCCTGCACAACCTGCTGGAGGACGACCGGCTCTCCCTCGCCGCGCTCGTGCCCGGCCGCAGCGGCGTGCTGCACCTGCGCGGACGCGCCGCGATCACGGACGATCCCGCTCTGCTCGAGACGATGGCACTGCGCGGGGCGCCGCCCCATCTGGCGCTCCTCATCGACGTCGAGCACGCCGAGGTCGGGACCAGCGAGGCCGTGGCGGCGGCGCGCCTGTGGGCCCCGGAGGGACGGCGCGGTCGCGGCCCGGCGCTCGACATGATGGCCGTGGGCAGCGCCCACCTCTCCGCCAACTCCGGCCGCACGTCCGCACGCCTGGTCGGGCTCGTCACCTCCCTCCCCGGCGTCAACCGGCTGCTCCGCAAGGCGATCGACCGCGCCTACGTCGCCGGTCTGCGCAAGGAGGGCTACGACGGCGTCCGCTCCCCCATGGGTGCCGGGCACGGCGACGGCGCACCGGAGGCCGGGACACCCGAGAGCCCGCTGCGGCAGGTGCGCATCGCCGAGGTCCGTGAAGAGACGCCGAGTGTCCGCACCCTCGTACTGGAGGACGCGGCCGAGGACCGGAAGCCGTTCGACTTCCGTCCCGGCCAGTACTTCACCCTCGTCACGGACATGGAGGGCACTCCGGTGCGGCGCGCCTACTCGGCCTCCTCGGCTCCCGGCAGCACGCGCCTGGAGATCACCGTCAAACAGGTCGAGGGCGGCCGGGTCTCCACCCACGTACACCGCGCTCTACGCACCGGGGACCGCCTCGCCCTGCGCGGACCCTCCGGCACCTTCCACACTCCGGAACGGCCCGCCGGACAGCTCGCCCTCATCGCGGCGGGAAGCGGCATCACCCCCATGATGAGCATGCTGCGCGCCCACCTGTCCGCCCCAGAGGCCGACGCCCGCATCGCCCTCCTGTACAGCAGCCGCACCTCCGAAGATGTCGTCTTCGCGGCGGAGTTGGCCCGCATGGAGCGGGAACACCCCGACCGGCTGACGGTCACCCACGTGCTGAGCCACCGGGACGGCCGCCTCGACGCCGACAGCGTGTGCCGATGGGTCATCGCCCTGCCCCCGGACAAGGACACCCACCACTACGTCTGCGGACCCGAACCGCTGATGGACACCGTCCGCGACGTGTTGCAGAACCTCGGCGTACCGGACGAGCGCATGCACCGAGAGCGGTTCACGGGTGCCGCAGCCGTCGCCCCAGCGGAAGCCACGACACCACAGGAGTTGACCATCGAGCACGATGGCGACCTCGTGGGCACCGCCGTGGTCGAGCCCGGCCAGACCCTGCTGGACGCGGGCCTCGCCGCAGGACTGTGGATGCCGTACTCCTGCACGATCGGCAACTGCGGCGAGTGCCTGGTGCGCCTGCTCAGCGGGAAGGTCACGCAGCCCGAAACCACGAGTCTCACAGCGGAGCAGCGGGCAGCGGGGTACGTGCTCGCGTGTGTCGGCTGCCCGCTGACGAGCGTGACCCTCGACGTGGCGGACCCGTCGGGCTCCGACTGACGGCGGACCCGCGCTCCTGCCGAGTGCCGACCTCACACACTCGACAACCAGGCGCAACTGCCAAGGCTTGTGCACCGATCGAGGTGTCGGCGCACCGCCCTGGGCGACCCCATCGCCCCGCACGACGCGGTCACCGTCGAACAGGCCCTGTACGCCCACACGGTGGGCTCAGCGCACGCCGTCCGCGAGGAGCACCGTGGGGCGCCCTGCGTCGCGGCATGCTCGCCGACTTCGCGGTCCTCGACGACGACCCACGCGTCGCGCCCGAACGCATCCAGGCCGTGGGGGTCGTGGGCGACGGTGGTCGGGCGGGGAGGTCGCGTACGCGGAGGAGCGGCTCGCTACGGGGGGACGCAAGGACCGTGGCGTTGGGGCGTGCCCGCGCTGCCGGGTCAGCGGTGCTTGATGCCGGGCCGGGCGTTGGGGGCGAGGGTCGGCCGGGTGACGGGCGCGTCGCCGAGGGCCTCGTCGACGGCGACCAGCAGGTCGGCGGACAGGTCCACGCCGGAGGCCGCGGCGTTTGCGTGGACCTGTTCCGGGCGGGAGGCGCCGGTGATGGCGGACGCGACCTCGCCGCGGCGCAGGACCCAGGCCAGGGCCAGGGTGGGCATGCTGATCCCGGCGTCCTCCGCGATCGGGACGAGCCGCTGGACGGCTTCGAGGATGGCGTCGCTGTAGACGAGGTCCTGCGAGACGGCCATGTCCGCGGAGGCGAACCTGCTGCCCTCGGGGACGGGCTGTCCGGGCTTGTACTTGCCGGTCAGCACGCCTTGGGCGAGCGGCGACCAGACGATCTGGGAGATGCCGTTGCCGGCGCACAGGCCGAGGACCTCGGTCTCGGGGGCCTGCCAGAGCATGGAGTACTGCGGCTGAGAGGAGACGAACAGGTCGGGTCCCGCGATGTCGATCGCGGCCTGGATCTGCTCGGGGGTCCACTCACTGAAGCCGAGGTGGCGCGCCTTGCCCTGTTCGACGACCTTCTGCAATGCCTCGATCGTGTCCTCGATCGGAACGTCGGGGTCGAAACGGTGCGCCTGGTAGAGGTCGACGTAGTCGGTCTTCAGGCGGGTGAGGGAGGCGTCGATCTGCTTGGCGATCTGCGCCGGGGACAGCCCCTGGTCGGCCGGGTCGTCGGACATCCGGCCCCACACCTTGGTTGCCAGGATGTACGAGTCGCGGGGGTGGCCGGAGAGGATCTCGCCCCAGGCCGTCTCCGCGGCGCCCTGCCCGTAGACGTTGGCGGTGTCGAAGAAGTTGATGCCCGCGTCGAACGCCGCCTCCGTGCAGGCACGGGTCTTGTCGGCCTCGATCCCACCGGCGAAGGTGAGCCAGGATCCGAGCGAGATCTCCGACACCCGGAGGTCCGAATCGCCGAGCTTGCGGTACTGCATGGTTGCTCCTTCTTACTTGTGCAATGGCGCGGTGGCGGTGCGGTGCCGTGCGGTGGGAAGAGTCGGGCCGTGAACCCGTCCAGCGACATCGCCCTGTTCATGACCACTTTGCCGGTGCCTGGTGCAGGGCGAGCATCGCCTCGCCGACCGCACCGACGTCCGCGTCGCGGATCGCGGTGGCGGCCTCATCGAGGACGAGTAGCCGTGCCCCGGGAATCTCGCGCGCGATCGCCTCACCGTTGCCCACAGGGAAGAACGGGTCGCAGCGGCCGTGGACGACGAGCGTGGGCACCTTGATCTCCGGCAGGCGCTCGCGCCAGCGGGGTGTGCAGTCGAGCCGGGAGAACACCATGCCCAACTGGTTGGCCATCTGGACCTGGGGCGCGGTGCCGGGCGTGCGGTCCCAGACACGCGCGGCTACTGCGCGCGCGGCGGCGGGGTCATTGCCGAGGACCTCCGCTCCTGCGGCGGCGAACTCCGCGACCGCCTCCCGGTCGGCCCAGTCGGGCATCGGACTGGAGAACATCCGGCCCATCGTCGCCTGGTCGTGATCGGGGAGGTCGTCGTCGACCGGTCCGGGCGCGACCGCGCGGGTGCCTACCAGGGTGAGCGCCGAGAACGCTTCCGGATGGTCGAGCGCGCCGACCTGCGCGACCATTCCGCCGACACCGATCCCCGCGAGGTGCGCGGGGCCGCCGCGTCGGCTGCCAGGTCACGCAGCGTGTAGGCGGGCGCTTCCGGGTCCCCGGTCGTGGACTCGCCGCTGTCGCGCAGGTCGTAGCGCACCGCACGGCGCCCGCCCGCGGCGAGGCGTTCGCACAGCGCGTCGGGCCAGGACAGCATCGTCGTGCCGCCCACGAGCAGGACGAGTGGCGCGTCGTCGGCCCCGAACGACTCGATACCCAGGGTGATGTCATTGGCGTTGACAGTGGTCATACCAGGGCAGACCCCGTCCGATGCCCGAAATCATCGCTCGGTGTCGTACTGACCCTTTGACCTAGGTCTTCGGGCCTCGTCCGGAAGTCCGCGGCCATCGTTCACGGGGCCGATGCAGTGCGCGGCCGGAGCGGGCAACCTTGCGGTGGATCGGACCTGCCGACAAGGAGCACACCATGTCGTACTTCCCGAACATGCAGTACCCGGAGCCCCGCTACCACGGCGACAAGGGAGAGGTGAGCGCGTCCTTCCGCCCGGCCGACACCCCGCCGGAGGTCTCCTCACCCGGCGGATCCACCGGCTACCTCGCCACCCAGGAGTCGACCGGCGGCGAATTCGGGCTCTACAAGGGCGTGTTGGGCCCGCGGTCCGCGGGCGCGAAGACCCACTTCCACCGGGCGATGTCGGAGTCGTTCTATGTCCTGTCCGGCGAACTCGAGCTCTATGACGGCGACAAGTGGGTGACGGGCCGGGAGGGCGACTTCCTGTACGTACCGGCCGGCGGTCTGCACGCCTTCAAGAACGTGACCGACGACCCCGTGTCCATGCTCATGCTCTTCGCCCCCGGCGCTCCGCGCGAGGACTACTTCGAGCGGGTCGCGGAGATGTCGCAGCGCAGCCCCGAGGAGCTCAAGGAGTTCCGCGTCCGGCACGACAGCTACTTCGTGGAGGACTTCGACTTCGGGGCAGGGCGGGCGCCGTCCTGAACCGCGCGCGGTGAGCGCGCATGGCGTAGGCAGACTGGCCCGCCCGGGCGACGGCACGGAGGCTGAGGGGCACCGACCCCGTCGCGCACAGGAGGCACTCCCCCGTATGGACGCCACCTCACCGGTGCCCGACGCCCGCACACACCTGGCGCTCCAGTCCATCCGGGAACTCCTGCGGGCCCAGCGACGACGGATCAGGAAGTACGCGGAGTCGTATCAGGAACATGCGCAGGACCAGGAGCAGGAGCAGGAGCAGGAGCACGACCGGGATCGGGACCAGGGCCACGGCCATGAGCACGACACGGTCGCGTCGACCGCCCCCGTCTCGTCCACCCCCCTGCCGCCCTCCCCCTCCGACCGCGAGGTCCTCGACGCCATGCCCGTGCCGACGCTTCTGGTGGCCCCGCTCCGGGACGGCGAAGGCCGCATCCGAGACGCCCTCTACGTCGCCCAGAACGCGGCGGCCCGCACCTACGCCGCCGACCGCCTCCCCCATGGGGGTCTCCCACGGTGGCAGGGCCCCTTGTCGCTGTTCGAGCGGTTCCCCTCCCTGGCCGGGACTGCGCTGCCCGGCATGCTGGCCGATGCCCTGAACGAGCGTTCCCCGCAAGGGCCCACATTGATCGAATGGGTCGTGAGCACGTCGCGCGGGCCGGTCCGGGTCAATGATCAGGTCCGGGTCGCCCCGTGCGGAGAGCAGCACCTGCTGATCACCTGGGACCGCGGCCACCGCGTACACATGGCGGCCGCCGCCCAGCAGCTGGTGCGGACCTGCTGGGCGGAGTGGAACCTGGGTGACGGCGGCGTCGACCCCTCGCGCGGATTCCGGCGGGTGCTGGGCCTCGGCAGTCAGGCGGCCGTCCCCACGCTGTCCGGCCTGGCGGCGGCCGTGGCTCCGGACAGCCTGCCCGACCTGTACCGGACGCTCTACGACGTCATCCTGCGCAAACGCACGGGCGTCTGTGAGCTGCGCCTGAACGGAGCCGGTTCCCGCGTGATCCGGATGACCTCCGAGCCCGTGAGCATCGCCCCCGGCAGCCTGGTGTGGGCGCTGCGGGCCGTGCTCACCGACGTGACCGCCGAGCGGCGCCGCCGCGCGAGCGCCGAGCGTGCGGAACGCGAGGCGCGGCGCCAGCGCGAGCGCGCCGAGGCCGTCGCCGAGGTCGCAGGCGTGCTGCGCGAGGCGATCCTCCCGCATTTCCAGGGCGAACCGGCCGCCTCCGGCCTCGAGGCCACCGCCGTGTACCGGCCCGACGCCCGGGAGGCCGGGGTCGGCGGCGACTGGTACAAGGCGCGCACGCTCCCCGGCGGTCGCCTGCTCGTCGCGCTCGGCGACGCCCGTGGGCACGGTCTGGCCGCGGTCACCCTCATGGCGAAACTCCGCTACGCGCTGGCGGGCCTCGCCTACACCGAGCAGCGCGTCGAACAACTCACGCAGTGGCTCAACGAGTTGGCCTGCGCCGACGGCGTCGAGTCCACCGCGACCGCGATCATCGCCAGCTACCACCCGGAGCGGGCCCTGCTGCGCTGGACCTGCGCGGGCCATCCGCGCCCGGTCCTCGTCCGCGACGGTACGGCCTGCCAACTGCCGGACCCCGAGGGCGGCCCCGGCCTTCCGCTGGGTGTCCTGCCGGGTACGCCGTACACGGCGGCGGGGGCGCACCTGCGCGTGGGCGACATCGTCCTGATGTACTCCGACGGGCTGACCGAGCGCCGCGACAGCGACCCCGACCTCGACACGCGCCGCTTCCTCGACGCGGCGCAGCGGTGCCTGGACGGCGCCGCTCCCGGTGCGGGGCACGAAGCGCTCCAGGAGTACGCGGAGTGCCTCGTCGGCGAGCTCGACGGCCCGCACCGGTCCGACGACGCGACACTCCTGGTCCTCCGGCGTACGTCGACGTCCCCCTCGGCGCCTTAACGACCGCTCAGCACCCACCCCCGCGACGTCGGCCCACCTGGCCGGAACAACCACCTTTCGCGCCATGGGGGTTGTCGGGGGGCCGTGGGCCTCTTAACGTTCGATCAGTCCTGGATCGGGCCCCCGCACAGGCCGTCGCGGCGGGGTGACCCGGGCCGTCCGGCAGCCGTCGACGGGAGACCGCGTGTCCTTCGTGCCCGACACACGTGACGCAAGTGCCGCAACTCATGCAGCCGACGCAACCGACTCCTCAGGTTTCACGACTTCGCTCAACGCCGGTCGCCGCCTCTCCCTCGCCCACCAACTGGCGCGCCAGGCGCGGAGAACGCCCACCGCCCCCGCCTTGCGCCACCGCGGCCGGGAGATCGTCTACGCCGCCCTCGACGCGCGGGTGAACCGCCTCGCGCGCGCCTACGCGGCGCGTGGCGTCGGGCGAGGCGATCGGGTCGCAGCGCTCACCACCAACCGGATGGAGACGGTGGAGGTGTGGTTCGCCGCGCTGCGGCTCGGCGCGATCGCCGTGCCGATCAACTTCCGCCTGGTGCCCGCCGAAGTGGCCCACGTCCTCGTCGACTGCACGCCGACCGTGTTCGTGGTCGACGAGCAGCTGACCGAACTCGGCCTTGAAGCGAGGCGCCTGGCGGGCTCCGACGACTGCCGCGTGCTGCACCTCGGGGACGGCGAGGACAGCGCGCCGGACGGCACGGAGAGCCTCACCGCGGTGCGCGACGCGTACGACGACGGGCCCGTCGAGGCCGACGTCGACGAGAACGATCCGGCGTTCCTGATGTACACCTCGGGAACCACGGGACGTTCCAAGGGCGCCGTGCTCAGCCACCTCAACCTGATCGTGAACACCCTGCACATGGTGGAGGTGCAGGCACCGCAGCCCACCGACCGGAGCCTGCTCAACATCCCGATGTTCCACATCGCGGGCGTCGACTCGGTCGTCGCTTCCATGCTCTACGGCACCTGCACGGTCATCGGCGCCACCGTCGGCTTCGACGCCGCCGAGACGGTCGACCTGCTGGAGCGGGAGCGGATCACCGGCTGCTTCCTCGTGCCGAGCCAGTGGAAGGCGATCTGCGAGGTGCCGGGCATCCGGGACCGCAAACTCGTGCTGAACAGCCTGAGTTGGGGTGCGTCCGTCGCCCCGCCGTCCGTCCTTGAGGCGATGAACGAGACCTTCCCCGGCGTCGTGATCCGCAGCGCCTTCGGCCAGACCGAGATGGCTTCGGTCACCTGCTACCTCGGCGGCGAGGACGCGGTGCGCAAGCTCGGCTCCGTCGGCAAGCCCGTGCGCCACGTGGACGCGCGGATCGTCGACGAGGAGATGCGGGACGTGCCCGTGGGCGAGGTCGGCGAGATCGTCTACCGTGGCGGCAACCTCATGCTGGGCTACTGGAACAACCCGGAGGCCACCGCCGAGGCCTTCGAAGGGGGTTGGTTCCACTCCGGCGACCTGTGCCGGATGGACGACGAGGGCTACATCTACGTAGTCGACCGCAAGAAGGACATGATCATCTCGGGCGGCGAGAACATCTACTCGGCGGAGGTCGAGTCCGTCATCGACCGGCACCCGAAGGTCGCCGAGGTGGCCGTCGTGGGCGTGCCGCACCCCGAGTGGGTGGAGACCCCGCGCGCGTACGTCGTGCCGAGGGATCCGGCCGACCCGCCCACCGAGGCGGACATCACCGAGCACTGCCGCGAGCGGCTCGCCTCGTACAAGAAGCCGACCTCGGTCGCCGTCATCGAGGCACTCCCGCGCAACGCCGCCGGGAAGGTGCTCAAGGTGCGGCTGCGCGAGGCCGCCCGCGACTGACGGCACATCCCCTCCCTCTTCCCGGCTGATGGGAGGCACCCGCCCCCGCTCCCGCCCTCCGACTGGACGGATCCGCATGCCTGACCGGACACATGAAGACCTGACGGAACTGCGCTCCCGCATGGCCGCCTTCATCAACGACGAGGTGATCCCCGCCGAGAAGGCCCTCGGCGGCCGCACCCCCGAGGCCCGCGCCACGCTCGCCACCTTGCAGGAGCGGGCGAAGAAGCTGGATCTGTGGATTCTCGGCCACCCGGTCGAACTCGGCGGCAAGGGACTGCCGTTGTACGACTTCGCGCTCCTCAACGAGATCATCGGGCGCTCCGAGTACGGGCAACTGGCCGTCGGCACGTACACCATGCAGGACTCGATCATGCTCGACCTGTACGCCTCGCGGGCGCAGCGCGAGCGCTGGCTGGGGCCACTCGCCAACGCCGAGCTCAGTCCTAGCGTCGGCCTCACCGAACCGGAGGTGGCCGGGTCCGATCCCACCCGGATCGCGACGACCGCCGTGCTCGACGGCGACGAGTGGGTGATCAACGGCCACAAGTGGTTCACCACCGGGGCCAGCCGGGCCGCCTTCACCACGGTCTTCGCGCGCACCGACGAGGACGCCGCGAGCCCGCACGGCACGGTCTCCGCGATCATCGTGCCGGCCGGTACACCGGGCCTGGAGATCTCCCGCGTTCTGGAGACGATGGGTGACACCGAGGGTGACCACTGCGAGCTGCGCCTGACGGATGTGCGGGTGCCCGCCGACCATCTCCTCGGCGAGCGCGGCGAGGGGTTCACCATCGCGCAGCGCCGGCTCGGGCCCGGCCGCATCTTCCACTGCATGCGCTGGCTGGGACAGGCCCAGCGCGCCTTCGAGTTGATGGTCGCGCGCGCCAACACTCGTTACGCGCACGGCTCGTTGCTCGCCGAGAAGGGCGAGATCCGGCGTTACGTCGCCGAGTCGGCCGCCGAGATCCAGGCGGCCCGGCTGATGACCCTGGACGCGGCACGCCGCTACGACCAGGACGGGCAGGCCCGCCTGGAGATCAGCATGGTCAAGTTCTGGGGCGCCCAGGTGCTGCACAACGTCGTCGACCGTGCCATCCAGGTGCACGGTGCGCTCGGTGTCACCGCCGACACACCGCTGGAGGCCATGTACCGGCGGGCCCGCTACGCGCGCATCTACGACGGTCCCGACGAGGTGCACCGCATGGTCGTCGCGCGCAAGCTGCTCGCCGATGTGAGCAGGGCGCCGTGGGCGGGGCTGCCCGCGTGAGTGAACGGTTGGAGGAGGGACTGCGGGCCAGGCTGGCCGATTTGTGGGGCGAACCCGTGTCCGTGGAGGGCTGGCGGCGCCTGTCCGGTGGCGCCAGCCGGGACACCTTCTCCCTCGATGCCACGGTGGCCGACGGCGCCTCGCACCCTCTGATCCTGCGCTGCGACCCGCCGGTCAAGCCGAGTCCCGAGGTGATGGCGCGCGAGGCCGCGGTGCTGACCGCCGCGGCGGAGGCGGGGGTACCCGTGCCCCGCCTCGTCGACCATGGCACGGGGCTCGGTCGCGCCTACCTGGTCATGGAGCGCGTCGAGGGCGAGACGATCCCGCGCCGCCTGCTGCGGGACGCCCGGTTCGCGGCCGTGCGACCGAAGCTGGTGCGGGAGCTAGGCCGGATCCTCGCGCGCATCCACACGATCCCGGCCACGTCCGTCCCCGATCTGCCCGAGGTCGACCCGCTGAACCAACTCACCGACCTCTACGGCCAGTTCGACGACCCGCGTCCGGCGGTCGAACTCGGCCTGCGTTGGCTGGCCGACCACCGCCCACCGAACGCCCGCCCCACCTGCGTCGTGCACGGGGACTTCCGCAACGGCAACCTGATGGTCGACGAGACCGGCGTACGCGCCGTCCTCGACTGGGAGCTCACCCATCTCGGCGACCCCGTCGAGGATCTCGGCTGGCTGTGCGTGAAGGCCTGGCGGTTCGGCTCCGCCGAGCCGGTGGGCGGCTTCGGACCGCGCGAGGAGCTGCTCGCCGGGTACGCCGAGATCGCCGGGACCCGCCCGAGCGAGGCCGAACTCCACTGGTGGGAGCTGTACGGCACGCTCCGCTGGGCAGTGCTGTGCCGCATACAGGCGGAGCGGTTCCTGTCCGGCGCCGAACAGGCCGTGGAGTGGGCCGTGTTGGGGCGCAAGGTCTGCGAACAGGAGTACGACGTGCTGCTCGCGCTCGGCGTCACCGAACCCGCCCCCGTACCCGACGTCCTCACCGGCCGCGACGGGACCGCCGCCGCTCCCCCGCACGACCGGCCCGGCGCCGACGCACTGCTGCGCTCCGTCCAGACCTTCCTCACCGAGGAAACGGCGGGCGATCCCCGACTGCGCTTCCTGTCGAAGGTGGCGGGCAACGCGGTCGCCATCGCCCGCCGCGAGGCCCTGCTCGCGCCCGCCCAGGCCGAGGCGCACGCCCGCCGCCTGTCCGCGCACGGCCTCGCCGACGATCGCGCCCTCGCCGAGGCGATCCGCGACGGCGCCGTGGCGGCGGACGACGCGGCGGTGGTCGACGCCGTACGCGGGGGCGTCCTGGACAAGCTGACGGTCGCCAACCCGGCGTACGCGGCACAGACGGCCGGGTGAGCACACATACCCGTACACGCACAGAGAGCTTGAGGACCCACGCATGACAGACACCCACCAGGCCGCCACCGCGACCGGCACCGAGCCCGACTTCACGGAGATCCGGTTCCAGGTCGCCGACCACATCGCCACCATCACCCTGCACCGGCCCGAGCGCCTGAACGCCTTCACGCACACCATGGCCGCCGAACTCATCACCGCCTTCGACCTGACCGACGCCGACGACGACGTGCGGGCCGTGGTCCTGACCGGGTCGGGGCGTGGCTTCTGCGCGGGCGCGGACCTGGCGGGCGGCGCGGCCACGTTCGACCACGACGCCGCCGGGCGCGCCGGCGGGCGCACGGACTTCGGCACCATCGACGGCGTGCCGCGTGACGGCGGCGGGTGTGTGGCGCTGCGCATCGCCGAAAGCGTCAAGCCGGTCGTCGTGGCGGTCAACGGCCCGGCAGTGGGCGTCGGTTCGACGATGACGCTGCCCGCCGACATCCGCATCGCCGCAGAGTCGGCCCGCTTCGGCTTCGTGTTCGCACGGCGTGGCTTGGTGCCGGAGGCGGCGTCGAGCTGGTTCCTGCCGCGGGTCGTGGGGATCTCGCAGGCGATGGAGTGGGTGGCGACGGGCCGCGTCTTCGACTCGGCGGAAGCCCTTGCCGGGCGCCTCGTCTCACGCGTCGTCCCCGACGCCGAACTCCTCACCACCGCCTACGCGTTGGCTGCGGAGATCGCCGAGAACACCTCGGCCGTCTCGGTCGCGCACTCACGCCGGCTGATGTGGTCGATGCTCGGCGCGTCCTCCCCCTGGGACGCGCACCGTCTCGACTCGGCGGCCATGCAGCGACTCGGCCAGGGGCCCGATGCCGCCGAGGGCGTCATGTCGTTCCTGGAGAAGCGGCCCGCGAAGTTCCCTGCGATGCTCGCCGACCACGAGGACACCCTGCCGTCCTGGCCCGGCCGCCCGGAGGACGTGCGGTGAGCGCGGCACCGGAGCGGTGACCTACCGGCCGTCGAGGTCGCGCACCGCCTCGTGCGCGGCCTCGCTCTGCCGCAACACCTGCCGCCGCAACTCCCCGACCGGAAGCTCGTTCTCGCCCATCACCCCGGCCGCGAACCGGGCCGCCACCCCGGATCCGATGCACGCCGAACGCCACCGTGAGAACGCCACGTAGTACGGCAGGTCCGACACATCGAGCCCCGACAACTTGGCGTAGGCGTCGACGAGTTCGGCCCGGTCGCAGAAGCCGGGCGCCGCACTCGGCCCGTCCGTCGTAGGCGGCACCGTGTCGCCCGGCTGCTCCCACGTGGAGACGAGCCAGCCGAGGTCCGCCAACGGGTCGCCCAGCGTGGCCAGTTCCCAGTCGAAGACGGCGACCACCGTGCCGTCGGGACCGAAGGACAGGTTGCCGGGCCGGAAGTCACCGTGCACGATGCCCGAGCGCTGCTCCGGCACCCGGGCGAGCAGCGCGTCGTGCACCGTGTCGAGGAGCTCCAGGTCGGGTGCGCCGGAGCGGTGCACCTGCCTTTGCCAGCGGTGCAGTTGGCGTTCCACGTAGCCGCGGGGGCGGGCCATGTCGCCGAGGCCGGCCGCGAGCGGGTCGATCCGGTGCAGGTCGGCGAGGACCTCGACGAGGCTCGTGCCCGCCCGGCGCCGGGCGTCTTGCGGCCAGTCCTCCACGGCGTCCCGGTCCGCGCCCACTGTGCCGTCGACGAAGTCCATGACGTAGAACTCCGCGCCGGTCACCGAGGCGTCCGCGCAGTAGGCGAGCGGTTCGGGCACCGGTACCGCGGTCGGCGCGAGAGCGGTCTGGAAGCGCCACTCGCGGCTCATGTCGTGCGCGGTGCTGAGCACGCCGCCGGTCGGCGGCCTGCGCAGCGCCCGTACGGTGCCGATGGCGTCGGTGACCCGGTAGGTGAGGTTGGATCGGCCGCCGGAGACGAGGTCGAAGGTGAGCGGTGGCACGAGGCCGGGGACGTGCGCGGCCAGCCACTCGCCGACCGCGGGCTCGACACCCGTGCTCATGAGTACCGCGCCTTGAGTTTTCCCTTGACCAGCTTGCCTGTTGGGGTGCGTGGCAGCTCGTCGACGAAGTCCACGCTGCGGGGCGCCTTGTAGTGGGCGATCCGTTCCCGTACGTACGCGATCAGGCGCTCCTCCAGGTCGGGGTCCGGTGTCACGCCGGGGGCGGGCTGTGCCACGGCCTTGACCGCCTCGCCCATCACCGGGTCGGGGACGCCGATCACCGCGACATCGGTGAGGTCGGGGTGGAGCGCGAGGACGTTCTCGATCTCCTGCGGGTAGATGTTCACCCCACCCGAGATGATCATGAAGCTTCTGCGGTCGGTGAGGAAGAGATAGCCGTCCTCGTCGAGGTGGCCCACGTCGCCGAGGGTCACCCAGTCCGCGTGCTGCGGGTGCTGCGCGCCCTTGGTCTTGTCGGGGTCGCCCAGGTACTCGAAGCTGCCGTCGCCCTCCCGAGCGAAGTAGACGGTGCCGGTCTCCCCCGCGGGCAGCACGTGCCCCTCGTCGTCGCAGATGCGCGGCTGTCCGAGGATGGGCCGGCCGACCGAGCCCGGTTTCGTGAGCCACTCCTCGGAGGTGATCAGCGTCATGCCGATGCCCTCGGTCGCGGAGTAGTACTCGTACAGCTTCGGGCCCCACCAGTCGATCATCGCGCGCTTGACGTCCGGCGGGCACGGCGCGGCGGCGTGCACGACGACCTTGTGGCTGGAGAGGTCGTAGGCGGTGCGGGTCTTTTCGGGAAGCCGCAGCAGACGGATGAAGTGGGTCGGCACCCATTGGCTGTGCGTGATCCGGTAGCGCTCGATGGCGCGCAGCGCGTCCTCGGGGTCGAAGCGCTCCATCATGACGACCGTGCCGCCGAGCGCGTGCACGGAGGCGCCGTAGCGCAGCGGCGCGGCGTGGTAGACGGGCGCGGGCGACAGGTACCTCGCGTCCTGGTCGAAGCCGTAGAACAGGCGCAGGAGTTCGACGAGCGTGTCGCCGGGCTCGCCGACCTGGCGGTCCGGGAGTTCGGGGCGGATGCCCTTGGGGCGGCCCGTGGTTCCGGAGGAGTAGAGCAGGTCGGCGCCGCGCGGCTGGTCGGCGGGCGGTTCGGCGGATGCCCCGGCGAGGGCGGTCGCGTAGTCGTCGTAGCCTTCGACGGCGCCGCCGTAGGCGAGCCGTACGCGGACGGAAGCGGGGACCTGCCCGGCGACGTCCCGGGCGAGGTCGGCCAGGGCGCCCGACACCACCAGGGCCGCGGCTCCCGAGTCGCCCACGATGTACGCGATCTCGGGCGCGGAGAGGTGATGGTTGACGAGGGTGATGTAGAAGCCGGAGCGGACGGCCGCCCAGTACACCTCGTACGCGTGGATCGAGTTGTCGGTGAGCAGAGCGACCGCGTCGCCGCGGCGCAGGTCCGCCTCCCGGAACACGTGGGCGAGCCGGATGGAGCGTTCGTCCAGCTCCCCGTATGTCAGCTGTTCGCCGGTCGACGCCATGACGACGGCGGGGCGCTGCGGATCGGTCTGGGCATGGGCACCTGGATACACGGGACGCCTTTCGCATGGACGTGAACGCCGGTGGCCGTGGACTCTTTCTAAGTCACCCCGCGAGGCGGCAGCAAGACATGCGACGCAATGAATTGATCGTTCGTTCAGGGCGGACGCGCGGGTCTCAACTCCCGTCGGAGCGGCCGGAGTCCGCGGCCGTCCAGCGGCGGAAGGCCCGCATGAAGCTCGACGGCTCCGAGTAGCCGAGCCGGTGTGCCAGCTCGGCGGCGGACAGCCGCTCGTGCCGCAGCCCGTCCTGTACGAGGGTGAGCCGTACGTCGTCGAGCAGCCGCCGGTAGGTGGTGCCCTCGGCGGCGAGTTTGCGGCGCAGGGTGCGCGAGGTGACGTTCATGCGGCGGGCGATGTGCTCGATGCCGGGGTCGGGTCCGCCGCCCGCCAGCAGGTGTCTGCGCACCGTGCGGGCCGCGCCGCTGCCGCTCGCCCGCTGTGCCACGAGGCGCTCGCACAGCTCCTGGCAGATCTGCGCGGTGTGCGGATTGCCGTGCGGCAGCGGACTGTCGAGGATGCCGCTGTCGTAGACGAGGGCCGTCGTCCCGGCGCCGTAGCGGACCGGCGCGTCGAGCACCGTGGGCGGCGCGGCGCCCGGCGGCCCGGGGAAGGCGAGGTCGACGCGGCGCAGCGGGACGGGCGGGCCGCCCGCGAACACCTGGCGGCCGAGGACGATGTTGGCGGCGCAGTCCCGTTCGACGAGGAAGCGCCGGACGTCGGCGGGGATCCGGCCGCCGTCCATCCGGTGCTGGACGTCGCCCGCCGCGTCCACCACGGCGCTGTGCCGGGCGAAGCCGAAGGTCAGCGCCGAGTACCGCAGCCCGTACCGGAACACCTCGCGCATCGTCGGGGCGCTGAGCAGCGCGTAGCCGAACAGGCCGAACGTGGTGACGTGGTAGCGGGCGCCGACCTCGATGCCGAGCCCCGGGCGGTCGCCGAGCGCGTGCAGGAGGTTGCGGACGACGGCGATCTCCTGCGAGGCCTCGACGAGATGGTGCGGATCACGCAGCGCGGCCGTGTCGATGCCCGAGCCGGCGAGGCAGCCGGCCGCGCCCAGGCCGCGTTCCGCGGCGAAGTCGAGGAGCAGGACGACGCCCGAGGCGGCGCGCGGGAAGTCCCAGTCGGTGAAGCCCTCGGCGATGACCTTCGGCTGCGCGGCAGCCGTGTCCACCGACACGGTCATGACCGGCCCTCCGTTTCCCGCCGTCACGCTGCCAACGCCCCTATCCGTCAGGGGAGTTCATGACAGCACGGGCTCCCGGCGGCCACAACCCGGCTGCGTGTCCGAATCTGTCCCGGCGTTGTCCGCTTTGGTCATGGAGGCGGTCGGGCGTGCCGCCATAACTTGAGGCAAGTGTGTCCGGCCCTGTCCGACCGTCCGGTTTGGTGACGAGGACGCGGTCGGGCGCGGCAATGGTGCCGAGGCAAGGAGAATGCGCATGCAGACCAAGGGAGCCCTGCTCCACAAGCCCGGCGAGGACTGGACGGTCGAGCCGATCGAGGTCGGCGACCCGGTCGCGGGCGAGGTGCAACTGCGCCTGGCTGCTTCGGGTTTGTGCCACTCCGACGAACACTTCCGGGGCGGGGCGAACCTTGCCGCCACCTATCCGCTCCTCGGTGGTCACGAGGGCGCGGGCGTCGTGACGAAGGTCGGCCCCGGTGTCTCCGGCGTCGAGGTGGGCGACCACGCGGTCCTCGGCTTCATCCCGGCCTGCGGTGTGTGCCGCCCCTGTTCGCAGGGCCTGCAGAACCTGTGCGACCAGGGCGCCAACCTGCTCACCGGGCAGTCCATCGCCGACAACACGTACCGCACGCGCACGGCGGGCGGGGACCCGGTCACGCCGATGTGCCTGCTGGGCACGTTCGCCCCGTACGTCACCGTCAGCCAGTCCTCCGTCATCAAGATCGAGAAGGATGTGCCGCTGGAGACGGCGGCGCTCCTTGGCTGCGGCGTCTCCACGGGCTGGGGCTCCGCCGTCTCCATCGGCGACACCCGGCCCGGCGACACGGTCGTGATCGTCGGTGTCGGCGGCGTCGGCATCAACGCGGTGCAGGGTGCGGCGGCGGCCGGGGCGCGGTTCGTGATCGCGGTGGACCCGGTCGAGTTCAAGCGGGACAAGGCACGGGAGTTCGGCGCCACGCACACCTTCGCCTCGATGGAGGAGGCCGCGGGTCCCGTCGCCGAGCTGACCTGGGGCGCGCAGGCCCACACCGTCATCCTGACCGTCGGCGAACTCCAGGGCGACCAGCTGGCCCCGGCGCTCGCCATGACCGCCAAGGGCGGCCAGGTGATCGTGACGGCCATCGCGGACATGACGCAGATCGACGCCAAGGTCGGCCTGTTCGACCTGGCGCTGATGCAGAAGCGGATCCAGGGCGCCATCTTCGGCGGCATCAGCCCGCGCACCCAGATCCCCCGCCTCCTTGAGCAGTACCGCGCCGGGCTGCTCAAGCTGGACGAACTCACCACGCGCACCTACCGCCTGGAGGAGATCAACCAGGGCTACCAGGACATGCGGGACGGCAAGAACCTGCGCGGCGTGGTCCGCTATACCGACGCCGACTACTGAGCCACCACAGGACCGATACGGGCAGGCCGAAGTCGGCCCGCCCGCTCCCCATCCACGTACCGTTCACCACCCCGAGGGAACCCGCAGATGCCCGACACCAGCAAGCTCTACATCGGCGGCCGCCCGACCGCCTCGGCCGGCACCGGCACCATCGACGTCATCAGCTCCAGCACCGAAGAGGTCATCGGCGCCGTCCCGGACGGTGTGCCCGCCGACGTGGACCGTGCGGTCGCGGCGGCCCGCGAGGCGTTCCCCGGGTGGTGGGCCACGCCGGTCGAGCAGCGGGCGAAGTATCTGGAGGAGATCGCGGGCGGTCTGATGGCGCGCGCCGACGAGTTGGCCGCGCTGATCTCCTCGGAGATGGGCGCGCCGCTGTCCTTCGCCAAGGCGATCCAGGTGCCGCTGCCGGTCAACAGTTTCGCGCAGGCCGCGGCGGTCGCCCGCACGTTCGCGTTCGAGCGGGAGGAGGGCAGCACGACGATCGTGCGTGAGCCGTACGGCGTCGTCGGCGCGATCACCCCGTGGAACTATCCGCTGCACCAGATCGCCGCGAAGGTCGCGTACGCGCTCGCCGCGGGCAACACCGTCGTCGTCAAGCCCAGCGAGGTCGCGCCGCTGAACGCCTGGGTGCTTGCCGAGATCGTCGACGCGGCGGGCCTGCCTCCGGGCGTCTTCAACCTGGTCTCCGGCACGGGCCCGGTCGTCGGCGAAGCGATCGCCGCGCACCCGGACATCGACGTGGTCTCCTTCACCGGCTCGACCCGCGCGGGCAAGCGCGTGGCGCAGCTCGCGGCCGACACCGTCAAGAAGGTGGCCCTGGAACTCGGCGGCAAGAGCCCCAACGTTTTGCTGCCCGACACAGACTTCGGGGCCGCCATCCCACAGGCCGTACAGGCCGCGATGATCAACTCCGGTCAGACGTGCTCCGCCCTCACCCGCCTCCTGGTGCCGCGCGAACGCCTCACGGAGGCCGAGGAACTGGCCCGTACGATCGTCGAATCGATCCCGGTCGGCGCCCCTGGCGACGACAAGACCGTGCTCGGCCCGCTTGTCTCCGCGACTCAACTGGAGCGCGTACGCGGCTACATCGACCGCGGCGTCGCCGAAGGCGCTCGGCTGGTCACCGGCGGCAGCGACCCGCTCCCCGGCCTGGATGCGGGCTACTACGTCAAGCCGACCGTGTTCTCCGACGTCACCACCGACATGGTGATCCACAGGGAGGAGATCTTCGGCCCGGTCCTGTCCATCGAGCCGTACGACGACGAGGACGACGCCGCCCGCATCGCCAACGACACCCCGTACGGACTCGCCGGCGGAGTCTGGTCGGCGGACCCGGACCGCGCCCGCGCCTTCGCGCGCCGCATCCGCTCGGGTCAAGTACAGGTCAACGACGGCCAGTTCAACCCGAACGCCCCCTTCGGCGGCTACAAGCAGTCCGGCATCGGCCGCGAGTACGGCAGCCTGGGCCTCGAGGAGTTCCTGGAGGTCAAGGCGATCCAGCACTGAGCGGGCGGCCGGCGGGGCGCGCCCTGGAAGGTCACAGGCCGCCCCGTTCGCTCACCTGACGGGCCACGTCACGGAGCTTGATGTTCTTCTCCTGCGAGTAGCGGCGCAGCGTGGCGAATGCCTCCGCTTCGGTCAGGTTCTGGCCGGCCATCAGGATGCCCATGGCCTCGCCGATGACGTGGCGGGTCTCCACGGCGCGGTGCAGGGAGGCGTGGTCGCGGGCGCTGGAGAAGGCCACGGCGGCGTGCGAGGCGAGGAGCCAGCCGGCGGTCTCGCTGGCCTCCGTGAACGCTCCCGGCTTGGCGGAGTAGAGGTTGAGGGCGCCGAGGTCGCCGTCGACCTCGCCGTCGGTGTAGAGCAGGAAGCCCATCATGCTGCCGATGCCGAGATCATGGGCGCGGGGGGCGTACGAGCGCCAGCGGGTCGTCTCGGTCGACAGGTCCTTGATGCGGAACACGGGGTGCCCGGTGCGGGCCGCGTCGAAGCACGGGCCCTCGCGAACGCGGCCCTGGAGCCGGTCGCTTTCGACGACGAGCTGATCGGTGGCGACCAGCGTGTCGACCTCACCCTTGCGCAGCACGAGGATGCCCGCCGCGTCGCAGCCCTCGAGCTGGTCGACGGCCCATGCGGTGATCTTGTTCAGCGTCGCGTCCACAGACTCCTGGGCCAGGAGCTCGCGCGCCATGGACGCCATATTCAGGGCAAACTCACGCCATTCCACGTCGCGCTCCTCGGCTTCGGGGTACATGACTCACTTACGTGGGCCAAGCCTGCCATGTCCGCCCCGGCCGGAACCCGTCGCGGGTGGGATGGGTGGCTCGCACACCCTTGACAGCCCTCGCCCCGTCTTGATTGCTTGACCCCACCACGCACACCGAATGGTCGGTCGGCAGGACCGGCCGGAGAGGATGATGCCGGAGTGACGGATTCCGCCGAACCGGGCCCCGCTGAGCGCATGTTCGCCGCGGACCTGGCCTCCCAGCTCCTCGGCATCGAACTCCTGGAGCACGGCGCGGGACACGCCGAACT
Organism: Streptomyces sp. NPDC002790; assembly: GCF_040295505.1. Classification (NCBI taxonomy): domain Bacteria; kingdom Bacillati; phylum Actinomycetota; class Actinomycetes; order Kitasatosporales; family Streptomycetaceae; genus Streptomyces; species Streptomyces sp. NPDC002790. The sequence goes on from NZ_JBEOVM010000002.1 coordinate 41,787, forward strand.
CCGGATGAAGGTGACACCGTCCATGGTCAACGGGCACGACATCGCGCACGGCGGCTACGTCTTCCTTCTCGCCGACACGGCCTTCGCCTGCGCCTGCAACAGCGAAGGACCCGTCACCGTCGCCTCCGGAGCCGACGTCACCTTTGTCGCCCCCGCCTACGAGGGCGACGTGCTGGTGGCCACCGCCCGCGAGGTCACCCGCTTCGGCCGCAGCGGCCTGTACGACGTGCGGGTGACGCGCGGGGAGTCCGTGATCGCCGAGTTCCGGGGGCGCAGCCGCAGCGTCGCTACAGGCCCAGCTCGCTGAGGCCCGGGTGGCCGTCGGGGCGGCGGCCGGGCGGCCAGTGGAACTTACGCTCCACCTCAGTGATGGGCAGGTCGTTGATGGAGGCGTGGCGCCTGCTCATCAGACCGTTCTCGTCGAACTCCCAGTTCTCGTTGCCGTACACGCGCTTCCAGTTGCCCGCGTCGTCGTGGCACTCGTACGCGAAGCGGACCGCGATGCGGTCGCCGTCGAACGCCCACAGCTCCTTGATCAGCCGGTAGTCGAGCTCCTGGTCCCACTTGCGGGTGAGGAACGCGACGATGTCGGCGCGCCCGGAGGGGAATTCGGCGCGATTGCGCCACTGGCTGTCGGGCGTGTACGCGAGCGCGACGCGCTGCGGGTCACGGGTGTTCCAGGCGTCCTCAGCGAGCCGCACCTTCTGCACGGCTGTCTCGCGCGTGAAGGGCGGAAGCGGCGGACGGGCGGCGGCAGGCTCGGACGCGGGGCCGGTGTGGTCGGTCATGGTGTGGATCCTCCCCCGTCAGAGCAGTTCCAGCACCGTCGCGTTCGCCATGCCGCCGCCCTCGCACATCGCCTGCAGGCCGTAGCGGATGCCGTTGTCCTTCATGTGGTGCACCAGCGTGGTCATGAGGCGGGCGCCGGAGCCGCCGAGGGGGTGGCCGAGGGCCATGGCGCCGCCGTTGGGGTTGAGGCGCGCGTAGTCGGCGCCGGTCCGGCGCTGCCAGCCGAGGGAGACGGAGGCGAAGGCCTCGTTGATCTCGTACGTGCCGATCTCGTCGAGCCGCAGGCCCGAACGCTCAAGTACCTTGGCCGTGGCCGGAATCGGGCCCTTGAGCATGGTGATGGGGTCGACGCCGGTGACGGTGCCGGTGTGGAAGCGGGCCAGCGGTGTCCAGCCGTTGCGCGCGGCCACCTCGGAGGTGGTGACGAGCAGCGCGGCGGCGCCGTCGGAGATCTGCGAGGCGTTGCCCGCCGAGATGACACCGTCCTCCTTGAACGGTGTCTTCAGCCCGGCCAGCTTCTCGACCGTGGTGCCGCGCCGGACCCCCTCGTCGGTGTCGAAGAGTGTGCCGTCGGCGAGGGTGACCGGGGTGATCTGGTTCTTGAAGCGGCCCTCGTCGATGGCGCGGGCGGCCTTCTCGTGCGAGTCGGCGGCGTGCTGGTCGAGTTCGGCGCGGGTGAGTCCGAACTCCTCGGCGATCATCTCGGCGCCGACGCCCTGGTTGAACACGACGTGGTCGTAGCGCTCGCCGACGAGCGGGCCGAACGGCTTGCCGATCTGGCCGCCCGCGCGCGTGGAACCCATCGGGACGCGGGACATGGACTCGACGCCGCCCGCGATCGCGATGTCGTACTGTCCGGCGATGACCCCGGCGGCGGCCTGGTGGACGGACTGCTGCGAGGAGCCGCACTGGCGGTCGATGGTCAGGCCCGGCACGGACTCCGGCCAGCCGGCGGCGAGCACCGCGAACCGGCCGACGCCGCCCGCCTGTTCGCCGACCTGGGACACGCAGCCCCAGATGACGTCGTCGACGGTGGCCGGGTCGAGGCCGTTGCGCTCGGCGAGGGCCTTCAGGACGTGGGCGGAGAGGTCGACGGGGTGGATGTCGGAGAGCGTGCCGCCCGGCTTGCCCTTGCCGACGGGGGTCCGTAGGGCATCGACGATGACTGCGTCACGCATGCGGGAACTCCTTGGTGAGGTACGGGGGTTGGCGTGCGGTCTACTTCGGGGCCATGCGGATCGCGCCGTCGAGGCGGATGGTCTCGCCGTTGAGCATCGGGTTGGTGACGATCGAATCGACCATGTGCGCGTACTCGGCGGGCTGCCCGAGGCGGGCCGGGTGCGGGACCTGCGCGCCGAGCGAGTCCTTGGCCTCCTGCGGAAGCCGGCCGAGCAACGGGGTCTCGAACAGGCCGGGCGCGATGGTCATCACGCGGATGTTCATGCGCGCCAGGTCGCGGGCGATCGGCAGTGTCATGCCGACGATGCCGCCCTTGGACGCCGAGTACGCGCACTGGCCGATCTGCCCGTCGAACGCTGCCACGGAGGCGGTGTTGACGATGACACCGCGCTCGCCGTCGGCCGGTTCGTTGCCGGTCATGGCCTGCGCGGCGAGGCGGATGACGTTGAAGGTGCCGATCAGGTTGATCTCGACGACCTTGCGGAAGGTGTCGAGGACGTACGGGCCTTCCTTGCCGACGGTGCGCCCGGCGGAGCCGATGCCCGCGCAGTTGACGGTGACGCGCAGCGGGGCGAGCGTGACGGCGGCCTCGACGGCGGCGGTGGCGTCCGCCTCGTTGGTGACATCTCCGGCCACGAAGGTGGCGCCGAGCTCCTTGGCTACGTTGGTGCCGTCGGAGGTGGGCAGGTCGAAGATGACGACCTTGGCGCCCGTGGCGGCGAGCCGCTCGGCGGTGGCGCGGCCGAGGCCGGAGGCGCCGCCGGTGACGAGGGCGGAGGACTGGGCGTCGAGTTGCATGGCAAGTCCCTTGTTCGTAGGGGTGGTCAGGATCGGTCGGGGTCGGTCGGGGAGGGTCAGAGGCCGAGCGACTTGGCGATGATGGTCTTCATGACCTCGTTGGTGCCGCCGTAGATGCGTGAGACGCGGGTGTCGGCGTACAGGCGGGCGATCGGGTACTCGGTGACGTAGCCGTAACCGCCGTGCAGTTGCAGGCACTTGTCGATGACGCGGCCCGCGACCTCGGTGCAGAACAGCTTCGCCTTCGCGGCGTCGGAGACGGACAGCTCGCCGTCGTCGTGCAGCTCGAGCGCCCGGTCGGCCATCAGCTGGGCGGCCTCGACCTCGGTGGCGCACTCGGCGAGCACGAACTTGGTGTTCTGGAAGTGGGCGACCGGCTTGCCGAAGACCGTGCGTTCCTTCACGTAGTCGGTGGCGAAGCGCAGCGCCGCCGCGGCCGTCCCCGAGCCGCCCAGAGCGATCATCAGGCGTTCCTGGGCGAGGTTGTGGGACAGGTAGGAGAAGCCCTTGCCCTCCTCGCCGAGCAGGTTCTCGGCCGGCACCTTGACGTCCACGAAGGCGAGTTCGGCGGTGTCGGAGGCCTTGAGGCCGATCTTCTGGAGCTTGCGGCCGACAGTGAAGCCCTCGCTCGCGGACTCCACGACGAGGATCGAGAGTCCGCCGCGGCGGTCCTCGGGATCGTAGGGCGTGGTGCGCGCGACGACGAGGACCAGGTCGGCGAGGGCGCCGCCGGTGATGAACGTCTTGGCGCCGTTGAGGACGTAGTGCGTGCCGTCGGCGGAGAGTTCGGCCCTGGTCTGGATGTTGGCGAGGTCGGAGCCGGTGCCGGGTTCGGTCATGGCGATCGCCGTCATGAGGTCGCCGGAGGCGAAGCCGGGCAGCCAGCGCCCCTTCTGCTCCTGCGTGGCGTACCGCAGCAGGTACGGCAGGATCAGGTTGGCGTGCACCGAGTAGTTGCCGAAAGTGACTCCGGCGCGGGTGGTCTCCTCGACGGCCACCGCCGCGAACTTCAGGCTGGCCTCGCCCGCGCCGCCGAACTCCTCGGGCACCTGGATGCCGAGCACCCCCAGCTCACCTAGGCGGCGGTAGAAGTCGCGCGGCGGGTGACCCTGCTCTTCCCACTCCTGGTGGACGGGGGTGACTTCCTTGGCGATGAAGTCCCGCAGCATCCGGCGGAACGCCTCGTGGTCCTCGTTGAACAGCGTACGGCGCACAGCGGCCCCTTCTGCCTGTGTAGAACGATCGTTAAGTTACGTCGGCGTGTCGAGCCCTGACAACCCTTCCGCGAGTCCGCGCGTCACCGGGGAGCGGGCACGTGGAGCAGCGCCTCCTGGGTGACGGAGGCGACCAACTCCCCTTTCCTGCTCCAGAATTCGCCGTGCGCCAGGGTCCGCCCGTCACCGGCCACGACGCTGTGGCACGCGAACAGCAGCCACTCGTCGACGCGTGCCGGGCGGTGGAACCACATGGCGTGGTCGAGCGAGGCGAGCGCGATGCCGCGCGGCCGTGGCTCGCCGTAGGTGACCAGGGCGGTGGGGGCGAGCGGGGCGTCGCAGATGTAGGCGAGGACGCAGGCGTGCGGGCCCGGCTCGTCCGGCATCGCGCCGACCGTGCGCATCCAGGCGTAGCGGTCGATACGTCCGGCATCCGGGTCCCGCTCCAGCGGCACTTCGCGGTACTCGACGGAGGTGCTCAGCGGATGGTCCTGCGGCCGGTGCGCCCAGCCGTTGCCAAGCCCCTCGGGGCCCGGCACGTCGGGCATGCCGGGCTGGCGCCAACTCCCGCCGCTCTGCGGCTGCTTGAACGAGACGCTCATGGTGAGCGACTCCTTGCCGTTCTGGAACGCGGTGACCTGTCGCATCGAGTAGCTGCGGCCGTCCCGTACGACCTCGGGCTCGTAGCGCACTGGCCGCTCAGGCGACAGGGCACGCAGGAAGTAGGCGTGCAGCGAGTGCACCACCCGGTCGGCCTCCACAGTGCGGTGCGCGGCGTCCAGGGCCTGGGCGAGGACGGCGCCGCCGTAACTGCGGGCGGCCGCGCGGCCGGAGTGGCAGTGCCCGTGGAAGACACCGCCGTCGGACGCCTCGACCTGGATGTGTCGGCCCTTCCCGAGCTCACCGAGCGCGGCAGGGGGCGCCTTCCCTACCCCCCGGGACGCACTCCGGGCCGTCGCCTCGTCGACCATGCCGCCACTCACGTTCCAGTCACTCCCGTTCCGTCGGCGGCCGCGTACCGCTGCCGCAGGTCCGTCTTGAGGATCTTCCCGGCGGCCGACACCGGCAGCGCCTCCAGGAAGTGGATCTCCCGCAGCCGCTGGTACGGAGCGACGTGCTCGGCCACGAACGCCATGAGTTTCTCGGCCAGTTCGGGCCCCGCCCGATGCCCGGCGCGCGGCACGACGTACGCGACGGGGATCTCGCCGACCCCGGCACGCGGCGCGCCGATGACACTGGCGCCCGCGACGGCGGGGTGCCGGTGCAGCAGGTCCTCCAGCGGCGTCGGATAAACGTTGTACCCCTTGTAGATCAACATGTCCTTGGCCCGTCCGACCAGGTACAGCCAGCCGTCCCCGTCGACGCGCCCCAGGTCGCCGGTGCGCAGCCAGCCGTCCTGGAACTGCTCGGCCGTCAGGTCGGGGTGGCCCTGGTAGCCGTCGGTGATCTGCGGGCCGCGCGCCCACACCTCACCCGTCTCGCCGACCGGCAGGGCGGGGCCGCAGCCGAGGTCCCTGATCTCGACCTCGGTGTCGAAGACCGGCGCACCCACGCTGCCCTCCGGCACCGGGTTGTCGTCCACCAGCGGGTGCGCGGCGAGCGCCATGGTGGCCTCGGTGAGCCCGTATCCCTCGACGATCGTCGCGTTCGGGAAGAGTGCGCCGAGACGGCGCATGGTGTCCGTATCGACGGGCGCGGCACCGGAGTTGACGCTGCGTACCGAGGACAGGTCGAGGTCCTCGACGCCCGGCAGCGCGAGCAGGGCGTGGAAGAGGGCGGGCGAGCCGGGGACGGACGTGACGCCGAACTCCTCGATGAGCCCCACGAAGCGGCGGGGTTCGAAGCGGCCCGCCATCACGACCGTGCTCGCCACCGCCACACTCACGGACTGGCCGACCAGGCCCATCGCATGGAAGAACGGCGCCAGCGCCACGGCGGTCGACGTACCCAGGTCCATCGTGTGCGCGGTGCGCGCCCCAGGCACGGAGTCGAGCGCCACCCGCCCCTCGTCGTCGGTGCCGGGCACGGCGGCGCCGCGCCAGCAGGCCATTTGCAGGGCGTTGGCGAGGACGTTGCGGTGCAGCACGCGGACCGCCTTGGAACGCCCTGTCGTGCCGCCGGTGAAGGCCAGGTGCGCCAGATCGTCCCCGCGCACAGCAACCCGCTCCCCCGGGTCGTCACCCGACAGCAGCTCCTCCAGGGGTACGCCGCCGGGGTCGGTGTCCTCGGCGGGTGCGGTGGCCGTGGCCGGGACGAGGACGGTCAGGCGGACGTCCGGCGCGGCGGCCTTCGTGAGCGCGGCTGCGGTCGCCGGGTGGGTGAGCGCGGCGACGGCGCGCGCCTCGTCGAGCTGGTCCCGCAGCGCCGTCGGTGGCAGCGCCGGGTTGAGGGGGACGACGACCGCGCCGGCCAGCAGGATCGCGTAGTACGAGACGGTGAACCAGGCCGAGTTGGGCTGGTGCAGCGCGACGGCGTCGCCCTTGCCGACGCCGCGTGCACTCAGCCCTCCGGCGAGCCGCAGCGCGGTGTCGTACATCTCGCGGTAGGTGAAGGTGAGTTCGCCGTCGCGCAGGGCGGTGCGGTCGGGGTGGCGGTGGGCGGTTCCGGCGAGCAGGTCGCCGACGGCGGCGTCGGGGTAGCCGAGGCTCTGGGGCATGCCCGGAGGCACGTAGCGCGTCGTCAACCGACGACTCCCTTCTCGCGGAGTGTGCCGATGTCGGCGGGGTCGAGCCCGGCCAGCGTGGCGAGTACGCGTGTGGTGTCGGCGCCGACGCACGGGGCGGGGGCGGGCTCGCCGGTTGGTGTGGTGGTGAAGCGCGGGGCGGGCGAGGGTTCGTGGCCGCCGTGGGCGCCGCGTCGGTAGGTCGAGCGGGCGCTGTTGTGGGGATGGTCGGGCGCCTCGTTGAGCGACAGGACCGGGGACACGCAGGCGCCCTGCCCGTCGAAGACGCGGGCCCACTCGTCGCGGGTGCGCGTGGCGAAGAGACGGGTCAACTCGTCCTTCATAACCGCCCAGTTGGCGCGGTCGTGCTGGCGCGCGAACCGCTCGTCCCCTTCGAGATCGAGGACGCGCAGCAGCGCAGCGTAGAACTGCGGCTCGATGGCGCCGACGGCGATGTGCCGATCATCGGCGCAGCGGTACACGGCGTAGAACGGGGCGCCGCCGTCGAGCATGTTGACGCCGCGGCGGTCCTGCCAGCCCCCCTTGGCCAGGAACCCGTACGTCATGGCGAGCAGCAGCGCGGTGCCGTCGGTCATGGCGGCGTCGACGACCTGTCCGACTCCGCTGGTGCTAGCGTGCAGCAGCGCGCTCACGAGGCCGAGCGCGAGCAGCATGCCGCCCCCGCCGAAGTCGCCCACCAGGTTGAGCGGCGGCACGGGGTCGCCGTCGGCGGGACCCATGGCGTGCAATGCCCCTGCCACGGCGATGTAGTTGATGTCATGGCCGGGCTCCTGGGCGAGCGGCCCGACCTGTCCCCAGCCGGTCATCCGCCCGTACACGAGTTTCGGGTTCGCGGCGAGCAGGACGTCGGGGCCGAGGCCGAGCCGTTCGGCGACGCCGGGCCGGAACCCCTCGATCACGGCGTCGGAGCGCGCGATCAACTGCCGTACGACGGCGGCCCCTTCGGCGTCCTTGAGGTTGACGGCGACGGAGCTGCGACCGCGCAGGATGACGGGGTGCGGGCTGTCCTTGCCGGCCTCGGCGGGGCGATCGACCCGGATGACCTCGGCCCCGAGGTCGGCGAGCAGCATGCCGCAGAACGGGGCGGGCCCGATGCCGCCCAGCTCCACGATCCGTATCCCGGCGAGCGGTCCGGCACTCACCGGCCGGTCCAGCGCGGGGCGCGCTTCTCGGCGAACGCACTGGCGCCTTCCCGCGCGTCGTCGGATGTCATCACCGGGCCCGCGATCTCCCGCATCCGCTGCCACTCCTCGTCGGCGGGCCAGTTGGGCGCGTTGGCGACGATCTCCTTGGTGGCGCGGACCGCGAGGGGGCCGTTCGCGGCGATGGCGCGGGCGAGCGCGAGCGCGCCGTCGAGGGCGGCGCCGGGTTCCGTGACGCGGTTGACGAGGCCGTAGGTGTGGGCGCGTTCGGCGTCGAGGAAGTCGCCGGTCAGGGCGATCTCCAGGGCGACGGAGTACGGGATGCGCCGGGGCAGCCGCAGCAGTCCGCCCGCCGCGGCGACGAGCCCCCGTTTGACCTCGGGTATCCCGAACTTGGCGTCGCGGGCCGCCACGACCATGTCGCAGGCGAGCGCGATCTCGCAGCCGCCGGCCAGGGCGTGCCCCTCGACGGCGGCGATGACCGGCTTGCGCGGGGGTGCCTCGGTGATTCCGGCGAGGCCGCGCCCCTCGACGGTCGGGGTCTCGCCCTTGAGGAACGCCTTGAGATCCATTCCGGAGCAGAAGCTGCCGCCCGCGCCGGTGATCACACCGACCACCTGGTCGTCCCTGCGGTCGAGTTCGTCGAGCGCGGCGGCCACGCCTTCCGCGACGACACGGTTGACCGCGTTGCGGGCCTCGGGGCGGTTGAGCGTGATGACGGTGATCCCGTCGGCACGGAATTCGCTGAGCACGGCGTCGGTCATTGCGGGCTCCCGGAGTGGGTCGCGGACTGCGTACGCTGCGACGGAGCGACCGTCGACCGCTCCGCCCGGCACGGCTCGGCCTCACCCACCCCGCATTGAACAATCGTTAAGCTACGAGGGTGGGAGCGGGGCTGTCCATACCCTTGATCAATTCCGGTGGGCGGCAGGGGTGTTCGCCGCGCGCATATCGGCACGTGTCCGGTCGCAGAGTCGCCCACGCCTCGGGCTCCACCCCGGACCCCGCTGCTCAATCGCCGCAGGGGCTTGACATGCCCGTCAGCGACGCATGACCAGGACCGGGCAGTCCGCGTGATGCAGCATCGCCTGGCTGACCGAACCGAGCAGCAGCCCATGGAACCCGCCCCGCCCACGCGCACCGACCACGAGAAGGCTCGCCTCCCGCGACGTCTCGATCAGGCTCTGCCGCACCCGGCCATGCACCGAGCGCCCCTCGACCTCGACATCGGGGTGCCGCCCCCGCCCCGCGGCCAACGCCCCGGACAGCGTCGCCTCACTGTCCTCGCGCAGCTTGTCCGTGTCGAACCAGAGCGGCGCGGGGCCGCCGGGCCCCGCGGGCCCCGTGCCGCTCCAGGTGTTCCACACGTGCACGGCCAGCAGCCCCGTCCCGCGGCACGCGGCATCGTCGAAGGCCTCCTCGACCGCGGCCTTCGCGGCGTCCGAGCCGTCGACGGCGACCGCCACCGGCCCTTCGGGCCCCGGCCGCCCGCGTACGACGAGGACGGGGCAGTCCGCGTGCGCGGCCAGGTGCACGGCGACCGAACCGATCAGCAGGCCGGAGAAGGCTCCCAGACCACGGCTGCCGACGACGACCAGGTCCGCGTCGCGTGACCGGGCGGCGAGGACGGTGAGCGCCTCGCCCGTGACGACCTCGCCCTGGACCGAGCCGAGGTCAGGACCCTCGGTGCGGGCCACCTCGACCGCCTCCGCCACGACGGCCTCGGCCCGGCGGCGCAGGGCAGGCTCGGCGGTGGACTCGGACGTCGAGCCGTGCCGGACCTTCAGCATCGGCCAGGTGAACGCGTTCACGATGCGCACGCCGAGCCCGCGCCGCCGCGCTTCGTGCGCGGCGACCGCGACCGCCTCCAGGCTCGATTCCGACCCGTCGGCCCCGACCAGCACGTGGCCCGCCATGTGTGCGCTCCCTCGTCGGCTCTGCCGTCCTGCCTCTGCGGCTCCACTCTCCAGACTGGCCCGACGAGCGGCCCTTCGCACGGCGGGACGGCACTGAGCCCGCCGCACGTCACACGCTCACTCGTGCCCCTCGATCTCGATGCCTCCCGCGCGCGTCGGTACGGCGTCGAGCTCGGCCAGGGTCGCCGCGTCGAGCGCGAGCGCACCGGCAGCGACGTTCGCCGCGAGGTGGTCGGGGCTGGCGGTACCCGGGATCAGGAGGACGTTCGGGGCGTGGTGCAGCAGCCAGGCGAGGCCGACCTGGGCCGGTGTCGAGCCCAGCGTCTCGGCGGCCGCGGTGACGGCGGGCTCGTCCGTGACCTTGGGCATGCCGGGGAAGGCGCTGCCCAGCGGGAAGTAGGGCACCCAGGCGATGCCCTCGGCGAGGCAGAGTCGCAGCAGCTCCTCGTCGTCGCGGGCCACGAGGCTGTACGCGTTCTGTACGCAGGCGATCCCGGCGGGCAGGCCACGGCGCAGTTCGTCGAGGCCCACATTGCTGAGCCCGATGGCGCCGATCTTGCCCTCGTCGCGCAGGGCGGTCATGACGGCGAGCTGGTCGTCGATGTCGACCACCTGGTCACCCTCGGCCCGCAGCCCGGGGCCCGTCTCGGCGCGGCGCAGGTTGACCAGCGGGACCTGGTCGACGCCGAGGCTCTTGAGGTTGTCCTCGACGCCGGCCCGCAGCTCCTCGGGCCGTTGGGCGAGCCGCAGCGGCAGCGGTCCGCCGGAGTCGGGGGTGGCGCCGACCTTGCTGACGACGAGGACGTCGTCCTCGGGGCGCAGCGCCTCGCGGATGATCTCGTTGGAGAAGCCGTCCCCGTAGAACTGGGCGGTGTCGATGTGGTCGACGCCCAGCTCGACGGCGCGGCGCAGCAGCGCGACGGCCGCGGCGCGGTCCGGGTCCAGGCGGGGCAGCTGCATCGCGCCGAACCCGACACGCGAGACGTCGCGGCCGACGAGCCGTCCGGCGCCACCGGGGCGCGGGGCGCCGTGCGCGGTGACGGCGGATGCGGATGAGGAGGAAGCAGAAGAAGACGCGGAAGAGGTCATGGGAATCCCGCCTCGTGCGAAGATGGATGAAACGGAGGAGCCTCCGTTACACCGAAGGTAGCACAACCGGAGGAGCCTCCGCTTTGCCCGCGTCACCATCCGACCCGCCTGCCGCGTCCCCGTCCGATCCGCCTGCGTCCCCACCTGCCGCGACCTCGTCGCCCAGCGGGGGCAAGGCCGACCGCCCCGCCCGCGCGGACGCGCGCCGCAACCGGGAGAGGCTCCTCGCCGCCGCCCGCACCGCCTTCACCCGGGACGACACGACGGTGGCCCTGGAGGCGATCGCCCGCGAGGCGGGGGTCGGCATCGGCACCCTCTACCGGCACTTCCCGACCCGCGAGGCCCTCGTCGAGGCCGTCTACTCCGCCGAGCTGGACGCCGTGACCTCCGCCGTCGAGCCCCTGCTCGGCGAGCTGCCGCCGCACGAGGCGCTGCGGGCGTGGATGGACCGGTACGCGGAGCTCGTCACGGCCAAGCGCGCGATGGCCGGCAGCCTCACCCTCGCCCCGGCCTCCGGGCGCGGCGTCACCGCGAACACCCGGGAGCGTCTGACCGCTTCGGTCGCCGCGCTCCTCGACGCGGGGTCGCGCACGGGCACGTTGCGCGGCGACGTGCCCGCCGACGACGTGATCACCATGCTGCTCGGCGTGTTCCTGTCCACGACGGCAGGCGACCGCGCGGACCGCGTCCGCCCGCTGCTCGACCTCGTGGTGGACGCGCTGCGCCCGCGCGAGGAGACGGAGCAGCCCCACACCCCGGAGCCGCGTGGCTGATCAGCACCGCCCCGTCCCCCGCACACGTTTCGCCCCGCACACCTCGGCAAGGCACCCCAAGAATGGTGATCACTGCGTGGGGAGGCCAGATGCGGACAGTCGGTCACGGCACCGGCCGCGACGACAGCACGGACCCCGGGGCGGGCGGTTCGCGGCGGCGGGCACTGCTCGCCGCGGGGCTCACGTCAGCGGGCGCGCTCATCGGCGGCTGCGGCAGGTCGGGGACCGACGACCGGCCCTCCGGCACCGAGAAGGCCGCACGCGGCCCCTCGGAGTCCTCGCGCTCCCCCTCACCCTCGCCGCGCCCCACCCGCCACCGCCCCGAACTGCCGCGCGGCGGGCGCCGGTTGTTCCCCAGGCACCGGCTGGTCGGCTACTGCGGGCTGCCGGGCGCGAGCGCGCTCGGCCGGCTCGGCACCGGTGACCTCGACGACCGTGTCACCGAGCTCGAACGGCGCGGGCGCGCCTACGCCGATGGCCGCCGTGTGCTGCCCGTCCTGGAGCTGCTGGCCACCGTCGCCAACCCCGGCGCGGGCCCCGACGGCACGTACCGCACGCGTACACCCGACGCGACGATCCGCACCTTCCACGAGGCCGCGCGCCGACACAAGGCGCTGCTGCTGCTCAACATCCAGCCCGGCCGCGCGGACGTCCTCGGCGAGGTCAAGGCCCTGGAGAAGTGGCTCGTCCAGCCGGACGTGGGCATCGCCCTCGACCCCGAGTGGGAGATGGATCCCGGCCAGATACCCGGCGACACGTACGGACACACCAGCGGCCCCGAACTCACCCGGGTCGCCGCCCATCTCGCCTCACTCGTGGACCGCCACGACCTGCCGGAGAAGGCCCTCGTCTACCACCAGGTCGCCGAATCGGTCGTCCACGACGAGCAGGCGCTCGACGTTCCCCAGGGCGTCGCCGTGATCAAGTCCGCCGACGGCATAGGCAGCCCGCAGCTCAAACGGCACACCTGGGACCGCCTGGTCGACCCGATACCCGACCGGCTCCACACCGGGTTCAAGCTGTTCTTCGAGGAGGACACCGAGGGCGGCACCCGCCTGATGACCCCCGACCAGGTCCTCGGCCTGCGCCCGCGCCCGTCGTACGTGATGTACGAGTGAGACCGGAGCGCGGGGCTCTAGGCCTGATCACCGCTCTCGTCCGACTCCCGGAAACGCGCGGCCAGTTCACTTCGTGAGCGGATGCCGAGCTTTGAGTAGACGTGCGTCAGGTGGTACTGGACCGTCTTGACGGAGATGAACAGTTCCAGAGCCGCCTGCTGGTTGGTGGCTCCGGCGGCGACCACCTTCGCCACCGCCCGCTCTTGCGGCGTGAGCCGTGCCAGGCCCGCGGCGGACTGCCCGGATTGCAGGCCCCCTGCCTGGAGTTCGCGGTCGCACCGTTCGACGTAGGTGCGGGCGCCCAGCGTGGCGTAGGCGTCCCGCGCGTTCCTCAGGACGGTGTCGGCCTCGCGCCGCTTGCCGACCCGGCGCAGGGTCTGGCCGTACGCGAAGTTCACGCGGGCCCGGTCGTACGGCAGCGGCAGCCCGTCGAGCTGCGCCAGGGCCCGATCGAACTGGCCCCGTGCCGCGTCGATGTCGCCGCTCGCGGCGGTCAGCCGGCCCCGCACGAGGCCGAGCCGTGCCTGCGCCGAGCGCTGTCGGCGGGCATCGGCGCACTGTTCGTGCGGGCGCAGGAAGCGGTCGGCCTCGTCGATGCGGCCCGTCATGACCAGGGCGTTGGCGTAGACGTCGGGCCAGGGCCAGAAGCCGGGTTCGTCGACGGAACCCCGCGGGTCGAGGTGCACCACCGGTGTCAGCGCCTCGACGACGCGCTCGTACTCGCCGCGCGCCTCCGCGACCTGGGCGCGTGCCAGGCACGACGGCACCAGCATGCAGGCGTACGGGTGGACGTCGGCCAGGGCCAGGCCGAGATGGTGGTCGGCGGCTGCCGCGTCGCCGCGCAGGGCGTGGATCTGTGCGGCGGTCCAGTGCACCAGCGGGCGCACGAGTTCGATACGGACGACGCCGAGCCGGTCCGCCGCGCGCTGCACCGTCTCCAGCGCCTCCGACCAGGCGCCGAGGGCGAACTGGGTGCGGGCCAGCCAGCCCTGCGCCCACAGGGAGATACGGGTCGAGCCCATCCGGTACCCGGTGGGGACGGCGGCCTCGAGCCTGCGGCGGGCGGACTCGGGGGCGTCGGTGGCGAAGTCGACCCAGCCGAGGCCCAGTTGGAAGCGCTGCGGCTGGGCGCCCGCCGGGTGTCCTGCGGCGGCCTCCTCGTAGGCGGCCGCGGCTTCCTCGTGCCGTCCCGTCATCGCGAGCCCGAGGCCGAGCACCGCTTCGGATTCGATGCCGGAGGGGTCCTGCGCCTGCGCCAGGCCGACGGCGCGCCGGGCCCAGGTGACCAGTTCCTCCCCGTCCCAGCGGGCGAGGGCGTGCAGCACGCGCCGCTGGCTGATCTTCGCCATCAGTTCCGGTCTGCGCGCGGCGTCGCAGTGTGCCTCGGCCGTATTCAGGAGGGACTCGGCCTCGGCGGGGCGGCCGCGCATGATGGCGAGGTAGGCGAGCACGGTGTCCCGCAGGGCGCTTGCCGGGAAGCTCTCCAACTCGGCGGCGAACATGGCGGCTTGGGGGATGTCGCCCGCCCCGATCATGGCGTCGACGGCGCGCAGCAGCCGGTCCTCGCGGATCGCGCGTCCGGTGCTCAGCCGTCCTGCCCGTACGAGGGTGTCGGCCACGGCGGACCACTCCCCGGCGCTGGCCCGCCGGGTCGCGTACCGGTCGAGTTCACCTGCGAGCGCCTCGTCGGGGGCCGCGAGGGCGGACACCCGGTGCAGCAGGGCGCGCCCTGTGTCCTGGACGAGGTCGGCGGCCCGCCGGTGCAGGGCGGCCCGGTCCGTCAGGCCGATTCCGGTGAGGACCGCGGCGCGTACGAGGGGGTGGGAGAAGGCGAGTTGGGCGCGCCCGGGGTCGACGGCCGCGGTGAGGAGTCCGGCGGCGCGGGCCTCGTCGACGGCGGGCAGCGGGTCGCCGGTCAGTCCCGCGAGCGCCGACGCCTCGCTCAGGGACGCCTCGTCGCCGAGCACCGCGCAGGCTTCGACGAGGCCGCGGGCGGCCGGGCCGCACCGGTCGAGCCGGTGGCGTACGGCATCGGCGCTGCGGGCGGGCGCGGGGAGTTCGGGGCGCCAGTCGCTCCAGGTGTCGCGGGGCAGTTCGGCGAGGAGCCGGGACATGTGGCGGGGGTTTCCGCGCGTGCGCTCGCACAGGTGCCGGGCCGCGGGAAGTTCCAGGGCCACACCGTGCCCCTCGCGTGCGAGGGCGCGGGCGTCATGGGCGTCGAGCGGGCCGAGAGACAGGGCGGCTCCCTCGCAACCGTCGAGGAACTCGCGGGTGCGCAGCAGGGCGGCGGGCGGCGCCTGCGTCGGCCCGCCGAGTTCGTCGGGCCGGTCGCGCGCGACGAGCACGACGAGGAGGCGCTCGTCGGACATCCCGCGCAGCGCCGAACCGACCGCCCGCAGACTCTCCACGTCGGCCCAGTGCGCATCGTCGACGACCACGACGACGGGGTCGCGCTCCTGCCGGGCCGCCCACTGCCGCCGCAGCAGGCCCGCCACTTCCAGAACGGCCGCCGAGCCCCGCGGGTCCGACTGCACGGCCGCCGAGCCCCACGAGCCCGGCAGAGCAGCCCCAAGCCCCACCGCGAGCTGGCGGGCGAGGCCGAACGGCAGCTCGCACTCCCATGGGACGCCAGAGACGGACACCGTCCGGACGCGGGCATCCCCGTCGGCGCGGAAGGCGTCCAGGCCGTGCTGGACCAGGGCGGTCTTGCCGATGCCCGCGGGTCCCTCGACGAGCAGCAGGCCGGGACGCCCGGAGCACGCCGCGGTGAGCGCCCGGGTCAGTGCCGCGGACTCGCGGGTGCGCCCGACGAGGCCGCCGTGCGGTTCCGGGCGCCCGTTCATGGTCCAAAACGCTAGCAGGGGGCTCTGATCAGCCAAGATCTCCGCCTGCGACCGGCAGGACACTGCCAGTGATATACGAGGCCTCGTCGGAGGCCAGGAAGCAGATGGCGGCGGCCTGTTCGTCGAGGGTCCCGTACCGCTTGAGGAGGCTGGAGGCGACGGTCTGGTCGATGTGCGCCCGGAACCAGGCCCTTTCCCGCTCGGTGTCGTGCGCCGGTGTGCCGCGCGGGACACGGCGGGGCGGTGCGTCGGTGCCGCCCGGCGCGGTGGCCACGACACGGATCCCCGCCTCCGCGTACTCGAGGGCCAGCGACGCGGTGAGGGCGTTGATGCCGCCCTTGGCCGCGGAGTACGGGATGCGGTGGATCCCGCGGGTGGCCGCCGACGACACGTTGACGATCACGCCGTGGCCCTGCGCCGTCATGCCGGGAAGGGCGGCGCGACAGGACCACAGGGCCGTCATCAGGGAGCGGGTGATCTCCGCCTGGATCTCGATGGCGGTGAACTCGGTGAACGGTTTGAAGTTGATCGCGCCGCCGACGTTGTTGACCAACACATCGACGCCGAAGAGGAGTTGGGCGGCCTCCGTCAGGGCGCTGTGGGCGCCGCCGTAGGTCTCGAGGTCGGCGAGGACGGCGCGCGCCCCGAGTTCGTGCGCGGCCTCGCGGACGGTGTCGGCGCGGTCGACGAGGACGACGTCCGCCCCCTCGGCGACGAGCCGACGCGCCACGGCGAGCCCGATCCCCTGGCCCGCACCGGTGACCACGGCCCGCTTCCCGGCGAACCGGTCGACGTGCACACTCACGCGGCGACCTCCTCGGTGGCACGGGCGGCCGGGGTGAACTTCTCGTAGTGGAAGCTCGCCGGTGTCACCCCGAGCGCGGCGATGTGTCCGCGGACGGCCTCGACCATGGCGGGCGGGCCGCACAGATAGACGTCGGCAGCTCCGTCGTGGAGGGTCGCCGCGTCCATCAGGCCGGTCACGAAGCCCTTGTTGTGGGCGGTGGAGCCGGCGTCGGCGACGCAGTGGTCGAAGGTGAGGCCGGGGATGA
Organism: Streptomyces sp. NPDC002790; assembly: GCF_040295505.1. Classification (NCBI taxonomy): domain Bacteria; kingdom Bacillati; phylum Actinomycetota; class Actinomycetes; order Kitasatosporales; family Streptomycetaceae; genus Streptomyces; species Streptomyces sp. NPDC002790. Next base: position 58,383 of record NZ_JBEOVM010000002.1, read on the forward strand.
CCCCGGCGTAATCCTCCAGGGAGTCCAGGTGGACCAGGTCCTCGTCGGTGGTGACACCGTAGAGCAGGTGCACGGGCTGTTCCGCCGGTTGCTGGGCGATGCGCTCCAGCATCGACAGGAGAGGCGCGAGGCCGGTGCCGCCGGCGAGCAGCAGGGCGGGGCGGACCGTCTCGCGCAGGTAGAAGCTGCCCATGGGGCCGGTGAATTCGAGGCGGTCGCCGACCCGGGCGCGCCCGCCGAGGTATCCGGACATGGCGCCGCCGTCGACGACGCGTACCAGGAAGGAGAGTTGGCGCTGGTTGGGTCCTGAGCTGAAGGAGTACGAGCGGGTCTGGTCGGTGCCGGGCACCGTTATGTTGACGTACTGGCCGGGCAGGAAATCGAGGGCGTCGCGGTCGTCGACGTCGAGGGTGAACTCGACGGTCGTGGCGGAGTGGCGCTTGAGGTCGGCGAGGGTGGCGGTGTGGGTGGCAGGTCCGGTCTTGGCGGCTGCCGACGTGGCCGGGACGCTCAGCACGAGGTCGCTCCGCGGGGTCATCTGGCAGGGCAGGCAGTAGCCGGCCGCGGCCTCGTCGTCGGTGAGGGCCTCGTCTATGTAGTCGCCGCTGTCATAACCACCCGACTCACAGCGGGACTTGCATGTTCCGCAGGCGCCGTCGCGGCAGTCGAGCGGGATGTTGATGCGGGCCTTGTAGGAGGCCTCGGCAACGGTCTCGTCGGGGCGGCACTCGATGAATCGGGTGATGCCGTCCTCGAAGTTCAGGGCGACCTGGAAGGACATACGGCGGCTCATTTCAACGGCGGGCGGGGGCGGTTCAGACGTGGTAGATGTCGACGACGTGGTGCACGAAGTCGTTCTTCAGGACGACCTTCTTGCGGGCGATGAGCGGCTCGGGCCCGGAGAAGTCGAGGGTGTAGTACGACGTGCCGAAGTAGGTGTCCGTCGTCTGATAGCGGTAGTAGAGCGTGAACCAGTTGAACCGCACGTGCACCAGGTCGCCCTCGCGGCCGGTGACCTCGACGTTGCTGATGTTGTGGCCGGTACGGGGTTCGGGCAGGCTCGTCGCGCTGGAGCGGTCGGTGCGGATGCGGAAGACGCGGTCCTCGAGGCCGGCCCGGCTCGGGTAGTAGACCAGCGAGATCTCGGTCTGCGGGTCGCGGGTGAGCGCGTCGTCGTCCGCCCAGGCGGGCATCCAGAACTCGGCGTCGGCGCGGTAGCACGCGAGCCACTTCTCGAACTCGCGGTCGTCGAGGTACCGGGCCTCGCGGTACAGGAACTGCCGGATGTCCTCCAGCGTCAACGATGCGGCTGCGATGGTCACTTGGCCGCCTCTTCCACGTCGAGCGCCTGGTTCAGGGTGTCGAGCCAATAGCGGTGCTGGATGGGGAACAGGCCCTCGTCCTCGGTGCGCACACCACTGGCGATCGGGTTAATGCCGATCTTCTTGGCGTCCTCGTCGGGGCCCTCGATCTGGTGCACGGCGCCGCGGCTGAGGTCGTTCCACGGCATGGATCCGGCGAGGTACGTCTTCTGGCAGGAGCGGAACTCCTCCAGGTCGTCGGGGGTCGCCATGCCGGTGGCGTTGAAGAAGTCCTCGTACTGGCGGATGCGCTGCGCCCGCTGCTCGGCCGGCTCCCCCTTGGGGGCGACGCAGTAGATGGTGACTTCCGTCTTGTCGACGGAGATCGGCCTGAAGTGCCGGATCTGGGAGCTGAACTGGTCCATCAGGTACACGTTCGGATACAGGCACAGATTGCGGGAGACACCGATCATCCAGTCGGCCCGCTCGGCGCCCACCTGCGCGGCGAGTTCCTCGCGCCGCTCGTACAGCGGCCGGTTCGCCGGGTCGAGCCACTGCGTCCACAGCAGCAGATGACCGTGCTCGAAGGAGTAGAAGCCGCCACGCTGCTTGGCCCAGCCGCCCGCGTCCATCGTCCTGGTGTCGTTCTCCGACTCGCCGGAGGTGCGGCGGGCCTGGGTGGCGGCGTAGTTCCAGTGGGTGGCGGAGACGTGGTACCCGTCGGCGCCGTTCTCCGCCTGCAGCTTCCAGTTTCCGTCGTAGGCGTACGTGGAGGAGCCGCGCAGCACCTCAAGGCCCTCGGGTGACTGGTCGACGACCATGTCGATGACGACGGCGGCGTCCCCGAGGTGTTCGGCCAGCGGCTTGACGTCCGCGTCGAGGCTGCCGAAGAGGAACCCGCGGTAGTTCTCGAAGCGGGCGACCTTCTTCAGGTCGTGCGAGCCGTCCTTGTTGAACTGCTCCGGATACCCGGCCTCGCGCGGGTCCTTCACCTTGAGCAGCTTGCCGGTGTTGTTGTACGTCCAGCCGTGGAACGGGCAGGTGAAGGTGGTCCGGTTGTCGGTCTTGCGCCGGCACAGCATCGCGCCACGGTGGCTGCACGCGTTGATCAGGCAGTGCAACTCGCCTTGTTTGTCACGGGAGATGACGACGGGTTGGCGGCCGATGTACGTGGTGAAATAGTCGCCTATCTCCGGAATCTGGCTCTCATGGGCCAGATAGACCCAGTTCCCCTCGAAGATGTGCTTCATCTCAAGGTCGAACAGTTCCTCGTCGGTGAAGACGCTGCGCCTGATCCGGTGGACCCCGCGGGCGGGGTCCACCCCCAGGGCGTCCGCGAGGATGCCCCGTGCGCGACTGGTGCCCTCCGCCATGTTCCCGTCCCTTCGCCTCGGCCGGGCCTGCCTGGTGGCGGCCGGTGGCGGCCGTGTTGCGGCTGCTTTTCAGCACGATGGCAGTCGGGTGAAGAGTCGGCCCCGGACATTCCCCCAGGGTTGACCCAGGGGGGTATTGATATCGCGAACATCTCAATAGCCTGCAACAAGATATTTGTGGGGTATGGGGTCAGCTCCCTACGCTGAAGCGCAACGAGGGCCCCACCGAACAGCAACAAAGGGGCAGTCGGATGGAATTGAGGCACCTGCGCTACTTCGCGGCTGTCGCCGAGACACGTCACTTCGGCAAGGCCGCGCAGGCGCTGCACATGGCTCAGCCGCCGCTCTCCCAGGCGATCCGTCGCCTGGAGACGGAGCTGGGTGTGGAGCTGTTCACCCGCACCACCCGGCAGGTGTCCCTGACGGGCGCGGGCGAGGTGTTCCGCACCGATGTGGAGCGCATCCTCACGTCCGTCGACGAGGCGGTGGCCCGCGTGGGGCGGTTCGCCACCGGCGTCGAGGGCGTACTCCGGGTCGGCCTGACCGGATCCGCCTCGTACCGCCAACTGCCCACGCTGGCCCGGCTGGTGAAACACGAGATGCCGCACGTACGGATGGAGGTGCACACGGAGATGCTGACACCCGCCCAGGAGCTCGGCCTCATCGAGCGGCGCCTCGACGTCGGCGTACTGCGCCCGCCGATCCGGCAGGAGGGCATCGCGCACCGGCTGATCGCCGACGAGCCGCTCATCGCGGCCGTCCCTGAGGGCCATTGGCTCGCCGACGCCCAGGCCATCCGCGTCGAGCAGCTGCGCCACGAGGACTTCGTCATGTACGGCGCGACGCTCGGCTCCGTCGTCAACGACGCCGTCGTCCGCTCCTGTCTGGCCTCTGGCTTCTATCCGCACCGCGCGTACGAGGTCACCGAGACCTCGGCCGCGCTCGCCCTGGTCGCCGCGGGACTCGGTGTGGCGGTACTGCCCGCCTCGATCCGCTCAGCGCCCCGCGAGGGCGTGGTGTGCCGGGACATCGAGGACGCGCTGACCGTGCCACTGGCGCTGGCCTGGCGCCACGACGACGACTCGCCGCTGATCCGGCAGCTGCTGGACGTACTGGAGCGGCACGACCTGTTTGTGAGAGAGATCGAGGGAATGCCATGAAGATCGTCAAGGTGGAGGCCATTCCCTTTGCCATTCCCTACGTCAAGCCGCTGCGGTTCGCGAGCGGCGAGGTGCACACCGCGGACCACGTCCTGGTCCGCGTGCACACCGATGAGGGCCTGGTGGGAACGGCCGAGGCGCCGCCCCGCCCCTATACGTACGGCGAGACGCAGGAGTCCGTCGTCGCGGTGATCGAGAAGATTTTCGCGCCGCAGATTCTCGGACTCACCGTCCTGGAGCGGGAGGTCGTGCACGCCCGCCTCGACCGGACCGTGGGCAACCCGGCCGCCAAGGCCGCCGTCGACATGGCCCTGTGGGACCTGCTCGGCCAGTGCGCGGGACTGCCGGTGTCCGGGCTGCTCGGCGGCTACGGCGACCGGATGCGCGTCAGCCACATGGTCGGCTTCGCCCCGGCCGACGCGATGGTCGCCGAGGCGGAGCGGGTCCGGGACACGTACGGCATCACCACTTTCAAGGTGAAGGTGGGCCGCAACCCGTACGGCGAGGACGTCGCCGCCTGCCGGGCGCTGCGGACGGCCCTCGGCCCGGACGTGGAGCTCTATGTGGACGGCAACCGCGGCTGGTCGGCGTCCGACGCGGCCCGCGCCCTGCGCGAGATGGCCGACCTGGATCTGACGTTCGCGGAGGAACTCTGCCCCGCCGACGATGTGTTGGGGCGCAGGTGGCTCGTCGCGCAGAGCCGGATCCCCTTCATCGCCGACGAGAGCGCGACCCGGGCCGCCGAGGTCACCCGCGAGCTGCTCGGCGGCTCGGCGACGGCCATCAGCATCAAGACCGCCCGCACCGGCTTCACCGCCTCGCAGCGGGTGCTGCACCAGTGCGAGGGCCTCGGCGTCGAGGTGGTGATGGGCAATCAGATCGACGGGCAGATCGGCACGTTGTGCTCGGTCGCGTTCGGCGCCGCCCACCGCACCTCCTCGCTGCACGCGGGCGAGCTCTCCAACTTCCTCGACATGTCCGACGACTTGCTCACCGAGCCGCTCACGATCGCGGACGGCACGCTGCGCGTCCGCGAGGGCGCGGGTCTCGGGATCGCCATCGACCCCGAGAAGCTGGCCCGCTACCGCCTGGACGTCTGACACACCCGACGCACTTCCACCTCATCAAGGACGGGACACACCATGACGGACACCGCCACCGAGCAGGCCACGGCCTCCGCATCAGGGAACGCGGCCACCGAGCAGTTCCGCAGCAAGCAGCGCGCCGGGGCGCCGGTCGCCGACACCGGTCGCGTGAACACGCTCGTCTCCGAACTCCTGGGCGCCACCCACGACATCATCCGCCGCCACAAGGTGACCTACGCCGAGTACGACGCGCTGAAGTCGTGGCTGATCCAGGTCGGCGAGGACGGCGAGTGGCCACTGTTCCTCGACGTGTGGGTCGAGCACGTCGTCGAGGAGGTCGCGAACGAGGAGCGGGAGGGCACCAAGGGCACCATCGAGGGCCCCTACTACGTTCCCGACGCGCCGGAGCTGCCCGCCGAGGCCACCCTGCCGATGCGCGAGGACGAGGGCGGAACGCCCCTGCTGTTCCAGGGCCAGGTCCGCACCGTGGACGGCACGCCGCTGGCGGGCGCCACCGTCGAGATGTGGCACGCCGACGACGACGGCTTCTACTCCCAGTTCGCTCCCGGCCTGCCGGAGTGGAACCTGCGCGGCACGGTCGTCGCGGACGACCAGGGCAACTTCAAGATCCACACGGTGCAGCCGGCCCCGTACCAGATCCCGACGGACGGCTCCTGCGGCAAGCTCATCTCCGCCGCGGGCTGGCACGCCTGGCGGCCGGCCCACCTCCACCTCAAGGTGTCGGCCCCCGGCCACCACCTCATCACCACCCAGCTGTACTTCGACGGCGGCGAGCACGTGTCCGACGACATCGCCTCCGCCGTCAAGCCCGAGCTGATCCTCGATCCGACGCCGGTCGCCGCGGGCGACGGGCGCGAGGTGACGTACGACTTCGTTCTCGACAAGGCGTGATGCACTGTGTTGTTCGCTGTACGTATGGATGTCGACATCCCGCGCGACCTCGCGCCGGAGGAGCGCGCCGACCTGGTGGCCCGGGAGAAGGCCTACTGCCAGGAGCTGCAGAAGTCCGGTGAGTGGGTGCACATCTGGCGGTGTGTCGGCCAGTACTCCAACCTCAGTGTCTTCGACGTCGCCGACAACGAGGCGCTGCACGGCATCCTGTGGGGCCTGCCGCTGTTCCCCTTCATGTCCATCGAGGTGACACCGCTCGCCCAGCATCCGTCGGACCTCGCCGCCGGGACCCCGGGGCGATGACGACAAGCACCGCCGCGTTGCCGCACCACGAGGTGAGCGGCCCGGCCGACGGGCCGCCGCTCATCCTCGGCCCGTCCCTGGGTACGTCCACGGCGGTCTGGTCCGACCAAGTCCCGGTCCTGGCACGGGACTTCCGCACGATCTCCTACGACCTGCCGGGGCACGGCGGCTCCCCCACCGGCATCCTTCCGGAGGCGAGGGACGGCGTGGGGGCGCACGGCACAACGGTCGCCGACCTGGCCGCTCTCGTCCTCTCCCTTGCGGACCACTTCGGCCTGGACCGGTTCCACTACGCGGGCATCTCGCTGGGCGGAGCCGTCGGGGCCCACCTCGCCGCGCACCACCCGGACCGCGTCGCGTCCCTGGCCCTGGTCTGCTCCTCGGCACACTTCGGGCCGCCGGGGCCCTGGCACGAGCGGGCCCGCCTCGTCCGCGACCAGGGCACGGCTCCGCTCCTTGCGAGCTCTCCGGGCCGCTGGTTCGGCGACGAGGCCTTCGCCGCCACCGACACCGGCCGCCACCTGCTCGACACCCTCGCGGCGACGGACCCGGAGGGTTACGCGGCCTGCTGCGACGCCCTGGCCACCTACGACCTGCGGCACCGCCTCGCGGACATCACCGCGCCGACCCTGGTCGTGGGCGGGTCCCAGGACGTGGCGACACCACTCCCCCACGCCCGCGAGCTCGCGGCCGGGATCCCCCGGGCCCGACTTGAGGTGCTGGAGTGCGGCCATCTGGCCGCGGAGGCGGGCGCGCCGCTGCTGGAGGCGGTGAGGGGGCACCTGGTGAGCGCACTCGACCGCTGAAATATGATCACGCCATGCCCCGCCGCGATCGAGACGGAGGTCGAGGCATGAAGATCTCGCAGCGAGCGCAGAACGTCGCCCCGTTCTACGCGATGGAGTTCAGCAAGCAGGCGGCGGCGCTGGAGGCCGAGGGCCACCACGTCGTCAAACTCAGCATCGGAGAACCGGACTTCGGGGCGCCTCCCGCGGTGCGGGAGGCGATGCGCGAGGCCATGGACGGACGGCCGCTGTCCTACACGGCGGCGCTTGGCCTGCCCGCGCTCAGGGAGGCCATCGCCCGCTTCTACCGCGAACGCCACCACGTCGAGGTCGACCCGTCCCGCGTCGTCGTGACCGCCGGTGCCTCCGCCGCGCTGGTGCTGGCCACCGCGGCCCTCGTCGACACCGGCGACGAGGTGCTCATCGGGGACCCCTCGTACCCGTGCAACCGGCAGATCGTCGAGAGCTTCGGCGCGCACGTCACCCTCGTACCCACCACCGCGGACACCCGCTTCCAGCTGGACGCGGCATCGGTGCGGGAGCACTGGACGGACCGGACGTCGGGCGTCATGGTCGCCACGCCGTCGAACCCGACCGGGACCTCAGTGCCGATCGACGAGTTGGACGCGATCTGCCGATTCGCACGCGAGCGCGACGCGTGGCGGCTCGTCGACGAGATCTACCTCGACCTCAGCGACCACGACGAGCACGGTCGGCCGCCGCGCAGCGCGCTGTCGGTCGACCCCGACGCCATCGTCATCAACAGCTTCTCGAAGTACTTCGGCATGACCGGCTGGCGGCTCGGCTGGTGCATCGCGCCGAAAACGCTGGTCCCCGCGATGGAGCGGCTCGCCCAGAACTACTTCCTGTGCGCCTCGGCCCCCGCCCAGCAGGCCGCTCTGGAGTGCTTCACCCAGGCGTCCCTCGCGGTCTGCGAGGAGCGCCGCGCCGAGTTCGCCGAGCGGCGCGCGCTCGTCCTCGACGGCCTGCACCGGATCGGCCTGCCCGTCCCCGTCCCGCCCGACGGCGCCTTCTACGTCTACTTCGACGTCGGCGGCACCGGTCTCACCTCCTGGCAGTTCTGCGAACGGGCCCTGCGGGAGGCGCACGTGGCCCTCACCCCGGGCCGCGACTTCGGAACGCACACGGCGGACACGCACGTACGGCTGTCGTACGCGGCGTCGGCGGATGAGCTCCGCGAGGGCATCGAGCGGTTGGGCAAGTTCGTCGACACGCTGCGGTGATCGGGCATTGCCGCAGCGTCCGCGCCCGCGCCCGGTAAACAAATGTTCCCCCGCAATACCCTTATAGGGTTCGATCATGAGCGAAAGCACATCTCCGGAGGCCGCCGGGTACGACCGTGCGGCAGTGCGCGGTGAGCGCCTGAAGGAGCGCATCTACGCTTCTTTGACCCTGCTCGCCGTACTGGTGGGCCTCGCGCAGGGCGGGCACAGCACCCACACGGGGGCGACGGTGGCGGTGGCGGCCACCGCGCTCGGCCTGTGGCTGGCGACCCTGGTCGCGGACATGCAGGCCCACCCGGTCGTGCACGGCAGCCGCCCCACCCTGCACGAGATCCGGCACGAGCTGTTCACCAGCAGCCCCCTGCTGACCAGTGCCATCGGGCCGCTGCTGCTGATCGGCACATCCGCCCTGGGAGCCGTGGGCCTCACGACCGCGCTGTGGATCGCCGCCGGCAGTGAGGTCGCCACGCTGGCCCTGTGGGGGTTCGTCGGTGGGCGCCGGGCCGGAGCCGGGGCCCTGCACGCCACGGTGACCTCGGCGCTCAACGCCGCGATCGGCCTGGGCGTGGTCTCCGTCAAACTGCTCGCCGGTCACTGACCTTCGCGCCCAGGCGGCCCGCTCAGAGCGGATACGTGACGACCTCCGAGAAGCTCATGCTGAGCGCGCCCGGTGCGACGAAGTTGGCGATGTCCTCGGCGCCCGCCTGGCCGGCCGGTGTGGCGAGCGCGGCGAGCGCCTCCTCCTTGGAGTCCCAGTCGAGCGCGGCCACCAGGAAGTGCGGCGGCCGCGAGCCGTCGGGCATCTCGGCCACGCTCCACTGGAAGGACCGCAGCCCCAGCATCTGCGAAGCCATCGGGGCGTGCACCTCCCGGTAGTGCTTCAGGAACTTCTCCGGGTCGGCGGGGTGATCGTAGATGACGGTCATCCGGTACATCGGTCGGCCTCCTCGTGGCACGGTCCGCTCAGGTCGAGGGCCGTGTCGCCCGGCCCTCCCGCACCACTGTCACCTTCCCCGGCCGCGCCAGACCAGTCCGGCTGATCCTTGCCTCCCACTTCTGCCGGCTTCTGCCTGGTTCTGCCTACTTCTGCGAACCGTCCTGACCCTTGTCCTGGTCCATTCCGAGATGCTTCCTGGCCTGCTCCTGGGCGGAGTCGACCTGGGAGCTGTACTTGCCCTGGGTCTTCTTGTCCACGGCATCACCCGCCATGTCGATCCCCTTGCCGGCCTGGGTCTCGTGCCCCTTGAGCATCTGCTTGATCTTGTCCAGAGCGGACATGGCAACCTCCTCGTGGGCCTCTACTGCCATGTCCAGGATCGCCCCTGAGGCCGCTGCGCGCATGCGCGCGCACCAGCGGGGCGGGCCGGCTCCTACGACTCGGGAGCGGCCCCGAAGAAGCGCGGGACACTCAAAACCAAGTGCCCGGGACCCGTCGGCGGCGGCACACTGCCGCCATGGATCATGTGAGGACCGCCGAGCGACTGGTACGCGACCGCTTTCCCGACGCCCGCGCCGCCTTCCTGGCGGGCAGCGTCCTGACCGCACGTCGCACGCCGCGCTCCGACTTGGACATCGTGGTCCTACTGTCCGGCCCGCCCGCGCCCTACCGCGAGAGTCTCTTGCGCGACGGGTGGCCGGTGGAACTGTTCGTGCAGACCGAGGCCGACTGGCACCGCTTCGTCGAGCGCGAGACCGCGGAGCGTCGCTCCCCGCTCCTGGCCATGTGCGCGGAGGGGCTGCTGTTGTCCGACGCGGACGGGATCGGCGCGGCGCTGCAGGCGGAGGCCCGGCGGCGGTGGGCGGCCGGTCCCCCGCCGGTCTCAGAGAGTGAACTGGAAGACAGGCGCTACGCCCTGACCGACACCCTCGACGACCTCGAAGGCTGCGCCGATCCCTTGGAACGCACCTACCTCGTCGCGCACCTGTTGGGTCGCGCCTCGGAGCTCGCGCTGCTCGCGGGCGGACACTGGCTCGGCAGCGGCAAGTGGCTGTCGCGACGGCTCGCGGACGCGGACGCGGGACTGCACAAGCGGCTGACGGCCGGCGCGGCGGCGGCCGTGTCCGGCGCCGACGACGGCGTGGAGCGCTTCGCCGATGGGGTGCGCGCGGTCCTGGAGGCGGCGGGAGGAACGTACTGGGCGGGGTACCGCCGCGGCTGAGTTTCCCCGGCCCTCACCACCATCGCCATATCGGTCATACTCGATGAAACGCTCACAACGTCGCAGATCGAGGAGTCCGTCATCACCATCACAGGACCCGTACGCGCCACGGCAGTTGACCGGGCTCACGACCTCTCCCGGCCGTGGCACGGCGTGCTGGCCGCCGTCACCGCCGCGGCACTGGTCACGCAGCTCGTGCTCGTGTTCAGCGGTCAGTCCGCCGCCGGGGCCGGGGACACCGCGGGGGATCACGCCGATGTCCTGACCCGGCTGGTGCGCATGTTCAGCTACTTCACGATCCAGAGCAATGTTCTGGTGCTGGTCTGCGCCGCGTCGTTGGTGCTTCGCCCAGCGCGGGACGGGGCGTTGTGGCGCGTGTTGCGACTGGACGCGCTACTGGGGATCACCATCACCGGCCTGGTGTACGCGATCGTCCTGGCGCCGCAGATCCACCTCGAAGGGGTCCCGATGTGGGCCACCGTGGGGCTGCACTACGTCGCGCCACCCCTGACCGTCCTGGGTTGGCTGTTGTTCGGGCCGCGCGCGCGGATCGACGCGGCGACGGCGCGGCGGGCGTTCGTGTGGCCGGTGCTGTGGATCGCGTACACGCTGGTCCACGGTGCGGTCACGGACTGGTATCCGTATCCGTTCCTCGACGTGCAAGTACGCGGGTACGGTACGGCCTTGCGCAACATCGCCGGAGTGCTGGTGCTCGCGGGCGTGCTGCTGTGCCTGTACGTGTGGATCGACCGGCGGATCACGCGGCGCCTCAAGCGGCCGCTGCCACTTGCCAGTTGATATCGGGACGTCAGCGTGCCGGAACCTCGGCCCACACGCAGTGTCCGCTCGCGAGCCTCCGGCTGCCCCACGCCCCACCGGCGAGCCGGTCCACCATCAGCAGGCCACGGCCCCGCTCGACGGAGTTCGGCGCGGAAGAGGTGCGCCGCAGGACGGCCGCGGGCAGGCCGGGGCCCCAGTCGAGGACCTCGACGCACAGCGTGCGGCTTACGGTGAGGCGCAACTGGTAGGGGCCGCGGGCGTGTTCGCAGGCGTTGGCGACGAATTCGCCGGCGACGAGGACGGCCGCGTCGACGGCGCGCGGGTCGACGGCGTACCCGTCGAGCGCCCGCCGCACCCGCTCGCGTGCCTGCGCGGCGGCGAGTTCGACCGACTGGTTCCAGGTCAGCAACGGGCGGGAGCGTTCCGCGTATGCGGGCAGCGTCTGCCGACCGTCCGCGGTGCTCTGCTCGCTCGACCCGTTCGCGCGGTAGACGTACATGACGGTTCCTCCGGATCGGTACGTGAGGGTGGCGCCCTCCCCGTGGCATTCGGCGCGACCGTGCAAGCGGCTTGGAATACGGCGCGCGACCGCTGCGCGTTCAGTGGGGGCTCCCGGGAGCAGGAACCCCCGGAACCCCCTGTCGTCACGACCCCGCCGCGTGAAAGGATGCGCGGGCACAACTCCGACACAGCACGCCCGCTGGAGGCCCGCATGCGTAGGAGGACGGGCGGGCTGATCACGACCGGTGACGGAACCGTGGTGATGCTCGCCGAAGAGCGCCCCGGCGCCGACGGTCAGTGGCGGATCACCGCCCGCACCCAGGCCGGCAGGCAGATCGCCGAGGTCCGGTTCCGGCTGTGCGAGGACTGCGCGGTCGGGCGGTTGCAGGCGATCTGGGTCGACGAGTCGTGGCGCCGCGAGGGGATCGGCCATGAGTTGCTGCGCGGCGCGATCGCCGTCGGTGACGGCTCCCGCTGGACCACCACGCTGCAGTCGTCCATGGGCCGCTGCTTCTTCGTCGCCACGGGCGCCACTGAGGGTGTGGAGCTGCTGCACGGACGGCCACTGTGCCCGCACATGATGGGGCGGTGGGGCCGGGCCTGGGCGAGACGGGCGGCGGCCTGAGCCGGTCGCCGTCGACTCCCGATCTCCCTGGCATGGACCGACACCCCCTGGGTACGCGGGGCGCCATCCGCCCGCACTCCAGAGGGGACTTCGACCATGCACGAGAACTCCATCCCGCAGAACGGCCACTCCCCCGCGCAGCAGGCGCTCAGCGCCCTCAGCCTCAATACGGAGGACCAGGGCGCGCTCGACGCACTCGCCGGCTGCGAGGTCCTCGTACCCGTGCCCGACGAGACGGGCGAGGAGCAGGATTCGGCCTCTCCCGCGCTGTCCCTGCCGGTCATCGAGCAGCCCGGCGGCGAGCAGCTCGTCCCGTTGTTCACGTCCGAGCTGCGCATGTCGGAACTGCTTCCGTTCATCTCGCGCTGCACACCGGTACCGCTGGGCGCACTCGCCTCGCGCTGGCCGACGGAGCTGTCGATGACGATCGACGCGGGTTCGCCCGACGCCCTGACGCTCAACGGAGAGGGCGTCCGGGAGCTGCTCGGCCACCGGGCCTGAGCCGGGCCGGAGCCCCGTCGTGCCACGAGCACCGCGTCACCACCCGGTGAGCACCAGGTGGTTCACGAGCAGGGCGAGTGCCACCTGTGCGGCGAGCCACGGCCTCGCCCGGGGGAGGAACGCGCAGGCGGGGACAAGCCACATCGCGAAGGGCAGCCAGATGCGTTCGGTCTCCGCCTTGCTCATGCCGGACAGGTCGGCGGCGAGCAGGGCGACGAGCGCGGCCGTCGCGAGGAGCGCGAGCCGGGCCCGGTCGCTCCCTCTGTCGTCCGGCCGGATCAACTGTCCGATGCCGTCCCGCCGGATCAACTGTCCGACCGCCCGCCGCAGCCCCGCCACCGTCGCCACACCGACGACCAGGACCGTGCACGCGAGGTTGGCCCACACCCAGTAGCCGTACGGCCGGATGCCGCCGGCGCCCTGGTAGTAGCGGGTCGTCAGCAGGTGGTACGCCTCCCACCAGTTGAACCCGGCGAGCGTGAACGCGGCCGGCACGACGACGAACCCGGCGCAGAACAGCCCCGCGAGCGACAGCGGCCGCTCCCGCACCCTCCCCCGCCCGAGGAACAGCACGGCCAGGGCGATGACCGCGAACAGCGTGAGCCCGTACGAGAGGTAGCAGGTCAGCCCGAACAGCAGCCCGGATCCCGCCGCCCACCAGAGCGAGCGCCCGCTGACCGCGAGCGCGAGGAGGGCCACCGCCCACGCCGCGACGGCGGCGAAGTACACGTCGGCCGAGACACCCATCCACACGGCGCCCGGCACGACGACCAGGAACGGGGCGGCGCGGCGCGCGAGTTCCTCCCCGGCGAGCGCGCGCACGGCGACGAGCACGGCCACGCACGCCGTCGCGCCGACGGTGATGCACCACAGGGCCGCCCATCCGCCGCCGCCGAGCCCGATGCGGTCGAGAAGGACGAAGGTGAGCGGGGCGGCGGGTGGGTGTCCGGCGGTGTGGGCGGGCCAGTGGTCGGGCGAGTCGATGAGGATGTGATGTGTGTAATCGCGCAGGGTGGCCGGGATGTCGTGGAAGCGGTCGATGACCTGTAGGTACTCGTACTTCGTGGTGAGTCGCTTCGCGATGCCGCGGTGCCAGCCGTCGATCAGGGCGAGGGAGAGGATCCAGGCGGTCGCGGTGGCCCAGGCGGAGGCGAGCAGGGCGCGCCAGCGGAGCCGGGCCGCGAGCACGGGGCCGTACACGACGATGGCGGCGGCCACCACGAGGGCGGCGGGTGTGCCGGGGCCGAGGTGCGGGAGCCACTTTCCGTACAGCGGGGGCGCGCCGACGTGCAGGGTGCCGTAGGTGTCCTCGATGTGGCGGCCGACGAGCGCGGCGGTCAGCACGAGGAGGAGCGCGGCCGCGGCGGCGTACAGGTCGCGTCGTGCGGAGGATCGGTCGGTGCGGGGGGTCACACCGGAACGTTAGGCCGCGAGGCGTCCCGCACTGCGCCGACCGGCCCTGATGTCAGCGTTTCGTCATGAGTCGTGCACACGGATTCACCCGGGTCGCGGCCTACGGTCGAGACATGCGCTCCACCCCCGCCTCGCCCTCCTTCTGGCGCAGCCCGCTGCGCGGCCCCTGGTTCACCTCCGTGCTGGGTCTGGTGCTGCTCGTCGGCATCACCGTGCTGTTCGTGACGGGCCTCGTCTCGTACGCGGCGTACAACCCGGGCCTGTCCCCGCTCAATGACAAGACGCCCGACAAGGGGATCCTCGGCTTCTACCTCTTCGCCTGGCCGACCGACCCGCACTGGCTGTACCGGCTCACGCAGGGCGTGCATGTCACGCTCGGCATCACACTGATCCCCGTACTGCTGGCGAAGTTGTGGTCGGTGGTGCCGAAGCTGTTCACGCTGCCGCCGGTCCGCTCGGTGACACACGCGCTCGAACGTGTCTCGCTGTTGCTGCTGGTCGGCGGCGGACTCTTCGAGTTCGTCACGGGGGTGCTGAATGTGCAGCTCGACTATCTCTTCCCCGGCTCGTTCTATCCGCTGCACTTCTACGGGGCGTGGGTGTTCTTCGCCGCGTTCGTGGCGCATGCGGTGCTGAAGGTTCCGGCGGCGATGCGCAATGTGCGTCGTGCACGCGAGGAGGGCGAGTTGGTGGCTCCGCGACCGGATCCGCCGACGGTTTCGCGGCGGGGTGCGTTGTGGTTCGTCGGCGGCGGGTCGCTGCTGTTGTTCGGTACGACGGCGGGGCAGAGCTTCGACGGTCCGGCGCGCCGCACCGCGCTGCTCGCCCCGCACGGCGGCGCCGACCCGGCCGAGGGCCCGAACGGCTTCCAGATCAACAAGACCGCCGCCTACGCGGGGATCGAGCGCGCGGAGACGGCCGAGGACGCGTGGCGTCTTGTCATCGTCGGACGGGCAGGCCGCACACTCCGCCTCAGCCGCGCCGAACTGTCCCAACTCCCTTTGCACAGCTCGGCGTTGCCCATCGCCTGCGTCGAGGGCTGGTCGACCTCCGACCAGTGGTGGCGCGGTGTGCGGCTGCGCGACCTCGCGGCACTGGTGGGCCACGAAGCCGATCCGCCGGATGTGCTCGTCGAGTCACTGCAACGGCGCGGCGCCTTCCGGCACGCCGCGCTGCGCGCCAACCAGGTCGCCGATCCGGGCTCACTGCTCGCCCTGTACGTCAACGGGGAGGCGCTCTCCCCCGATCACGGTTACCCGGCGCGCGTGATCGTGCCCGCCGCGCCGGGCGTGCTCAACACCAAGTGGGTCGCACGGCTCACCTTCGGAAAGGTGTGACCGTGATGTCACTCTTGCGTCGCAGCCGGTCGGGCATCCCACTGGGCAGTCCGCTTCAACTGCTGTTGCTGCTCTGCTCGTTCGCGCTCGCCGGGTACGCGGGCGTGCGTCTATTGGCCGACGACTGGTTCGGGGTGGCGCTGTGGTTGGTGGGCGCCGCCCTGGTGCACGATCTCGTGCTGGTGCCGCTGTACGCGGGTGTGGACCGGCTGCTCGTGCGCGGGTTCGCGGCGGCCGGGCGGCGGGAGCGGGTGGGGTACGTGCGGGTTCCCGCCGCCCTGTCGGGGCTGCTGCTGCTCGTCTGGTTCCCGCTGATCAGCGGGGTGGTGGACGAGCGGTACCGGTCGGCGACCGGTCGCTCCGCCGATGTGTACCTCGGTCACTGGCTGCTGGTCACGGCTGCGTTGTTCGCGGGGTCCGCGCTGCTGTTCGCGGTGCGGGTACGCAGCGCGGCGAAGCAGCGGCCGCCCACGGACCACTGATCGATGGGGCGCAGGCCGGCCCCGGCCGCGTACCGGAGCAGGGCCGGGGTGCCGAGCCGGGCCCACGGGAAGTGGTGGCCCCCGGTCTGTCCCGGCTGCTGGGCCTGTCCCGGTGAGTCGGTGACCTGCACGCTGGCGCGTTCGTCCACGTCGACGGGTGCCGACTCGGCCACCAACAGGCCGCCGGGGGCGAGGAGTTGAGCGAGGCGGGTGAGCAGGGTGTGCGGTTCGCCGCCGATGCCGATGTTGCCGTCCATCAGCAGCACGGTGTTCCAGCGGCCCTCGCCGGGCAGCGGGTCGAACACCGAGCGGCACAGCGCCTGGCCGCCGAGGCCCCGGCTGTGGGCGACGGCGGCGTCGCTGACGTCGACGCCGAGCGCGGTGCGCCCACGTGCGGCGAGTTCCGCGACGAGCCGTCCGGGCCCGCAACCGACGTCGAGCACGGCGCCCTCGCAGCGATCGAGCACCTGCCGGTCGACGGCGTCGGCCCGCGCACACCAGCGTTCGACCTCGAGTGGCAGCAGCCAGCCGTCGGCACGGCGCAGGAAGAGGGGGCCGCGCCCGGAGCGCAGGGCGGCGGAGTACGGGTCGGCGCCCGCCCAAGGGGCGGCGGGCGCGCTCACGGAGGGGCTCATGCGCGCTCTCACTGGTGCACCCCCGTCGTACATCGCGCCAGGCGTGCGGCGAACCGGCCGTGCGGCGCCTCGGCGGCCACGGCGGCGGCGTCCTCGGCGGTGTCCACGTCGCGCAGCGGCGGCAGGTCACGCACTCGCAGGCCCGCCTCGACGAGCCGGGCGCGCTGTGCGGCGCCGGTGTACGCCGTGGACATGGGCACGCCGCGCAGCAGCCCCGGGTCGGGGTCGGCCAGGCCGAGGGCCCAGAAGCCGCCATCCAGCGCCGGGCCGAACCAGGCGTCGCAGTCGGCGAAGTCGACGGTGAGCAGACCGGGGTCGACCTGCGGGGTGTCCATGCCGACGAGGAGCGCGGGCCCGGAGCACCCGGCGAAGGCGGCCGCGAGGCGTTCGTCGAGGCCGCCCGCGCACTGCGGCACGACTTCGAAGCCGGGTGGCAGCCAGGGCCCGGGCTCCCCGTCGAGGACGAGGACGCGGCGGGCGGCCGGGGCCAGGGCGACCGCGTCCAGGGTGTCGGCGAGCGCGGCCTCGGCGAGGTCCGCCGCCTCCTGGGGTGTGAACGGCGGGGTGAGGCGGGTCTTGACCCGGCCGGGGCGCGGCTCCTTGGCGATGACCAGAAGGTCGTAGGGGGCACTCACCGGACGCTCCCTTCCCGTTCTTCCCGTTCGGGCGTCTCGCCCAGTACCCGGCTCATGTCGCGCACCGCCTGCCAGGTGCCGCGCCAGGTGCCGGTCACCTTGGAGGCGCCGGTGCGCGGCAGGTACGGCACGTCGTGCTCGGCGATCCGCCAGCCGGCGTCGGCGGCGCGCACCACCATCTGCAGGGGGTAGCCGCTGCGCCGGTCGGTGAGGTCGAGTCCGAGCAGCGCCTCGCGGCGTGCGGCGCGCAGCGGCCCGAGGTCGTGCAGGCGCAGGCCGGTCCTGCGGCGCAGCATGCGGGCGAGCGCGAGGTTGCCCGCGCGGGCGTGCGCGGGCCAGGCGCCGCGCGCCGTCGGGCGGCGCCGTCCGAGGACCAGGTCGGCCTCGCTGTCGGCCACTTCGCGTACGAAGGGGACGAGCAGGCCGGGGTCGAGGGAGGCGTCGCAGTCGCAGAAGCAGACGATGTCGGCGTCGGACGCGGTCAGGCCCGCGTGGCAGGCGGCGCCGAATCCGCGCCGTTCCTCGCGCACGACCTGGGCGCCCAGGGAGCGGGCGATCCCGGCGGAGCCGTCGGTGGAGCCGTTGTCGACGACGAGGGCTCGCCAGTGCGGCGGGATCCGATCGAGGACCCAGGGCAGGGCCTCGGCCTCGTTGAGACAGGGAAGGACCACGTCGACGGTGGTGGGTGGGCTTGTCACAGGTCCCACCCTACGATCCCGATTCCGACATTTCGGGTGCTAGATCCTTACGAAACACGGACGTCGACCGCTCGGGCCCGGCCGGGACGCCTCGGATGCCCGGCGCGGTGCGAGGCTGGTGACATGCAGCAGCCATACGAGCCCACGGGTCCGGCCCCCGACGACGGCGCGAGCCGCGTCCTCGTCGTCGACGACGACCCCACCGTCGCCGAGGTGGTGGCGGGATACCTGGACCGCGCCGGCTACCGGGTGGACCGCGCAGGCGACGGCCCCGCGGCTCTGGCACGGGCCGCCGCGCACCGGCCCGACCTGGTGGTGCTCGACCTGATGCTGCCCGGCATGGACGGCCTGGAGGTGTGCCGCCGAATGCGTGAACGCGACCCCGTCCCGGTCATCATGCTGACCGCGCGCGGCGACGAGGACGACCGGATCCTCGGCCTGGAGGTCGGCGCGGACGACTACGTGACGAAGCCGTTCAGCCCGCGCGAGCTGGTACTGCGCGTGGAGTCGGTACTGCGCCGCGCCCGCCCCGCCACCGCCCGGCAGAGTCCGCTGCGCGCGGCGGGCCTCACGGTCGACCCGGCGGCGCGCCGGGTCACGCGGGACGGCGTCGAACTCGCCCTGACACTGCGCGAGTTCGACCTCCTGGCCTTCTTCCTGCGCCATCCGGGGCGGGCGTACGGCCGGGAGGACCTGATGCGCGAGGTGTGGGGGTGGGAGTTCGGCGACCTGTCGACGGTCACGGTCCACATCCGCCGGCTGCGCGGCAAGGTCGAGGACGATCCGGCGCGCCCGCGCCTGATCCAGACGGTGTGGGGCGTGGGCTACCGCTTCGAGCCGGTGGACCAGGTGGTCTGAGTGACCGTGCACGACATCCTCCTCATGGCCCTGTACGCCTTCGCGGGCGCGGCCGCCACGGGCCTTGCCGGGGCGGGTGCGCTGCGGCTGCTGCGGCGGCACTCGCTGACCGCTTCGCTCGCCGTGGTCGCCACGGTCGGCGTGGTGGCGACACTGGCGGGAACGCTCGCCGTGGCCTGGGCGATGTTCCTCTCCCCGCACGACCTGACCGTGGTGACGCTGGTGGTGGCGATGGCGGCGGCCGTCTCGCTCGTGACCGCGCTCGTCCTCGGCCGCTGGGTGGTGGCCCGAAGCCGTGAACTGGCCGTCGCCGCGCGCTCGTTCGGCGACGGCGGCGACTTCGCCGCGCCCGCCGCTCCGGCCACCGCCGAGTTGGAGGAGCTCAGCCGGGAGCTGGCGGCGACCAGTGCCAAGCTCGCCGCCTCCCGGGAGCGCGAGCGGGCCCTGGAGACCTCGCGGCGCGAGCTGGTCGCCTGGATCTCGCACGATCTGCGCACCCCGCTCGCGGGTCTGCGCGCCATGGCGGAAGCCCTTGAGGATGGCGTGGCCGCCGACCCGGACCGCTATCTGCGCCAGATGCGCACGGACGTCGAGCGGCTCAACGACATGGTGGGCGACCTCTTCGAGCTGTCCCGCATCCACGCGGGCGCCCTGCCGCTCGCGCCGGCCAGGATGTCCCTGTACGACCTGGTCAGCGACGCGCTGGCGGGCGCGGACCCACTCGCCCGCGAGCACGGAGTGCTGCTCGTTGGCGAGGAGGTGGAGCCGGTGCCGGTGGAGGTCGACGGCAAGGAGATGAGCCGGGTCCTGGGCAATCTCCTCGTCAACGCGATCCGGCGCACCCCTGCGGACGGCACGGTCGCCGTCGCCGCGCACCGCTCGCCGGAGGGTGTGGTGGTGTCGGTGTCGGACGCCTGCGGCGGCATCCCCGAGGAGGATCTTCCGCGCGTCTTCGACACCGGCTGGCGCGGCACCCACGCCCGTACACCCCCGGCGGGCGCGGGCCTGGGCCTCGCGATCGTGCGCGGCATCGTGGAGGCGCACGAAGGCCGGGCCACGGTCCGCAACATCCCGGGTGGCTGCCGCTTCGAGGTCACACTGCCGAGCACCTCCGCGCCGTTATGACCGCCGGGGGCGTGGCCTGGAACCCACCTCTGACTGGAACCCACCCCCGTCTGGAACCTCACTTGACTTAGACAAAGTCCAAGATAGGATTCGAAGCATTCCGGGTCGCGCTCCCGGCCACAGGAGCAGGCCCCGGCACTACGTAAGGAGCCAGCCTTGCCCGAGAACAACCAGAAGCCGCTGACCACGGTCGCGGGAGCACCGGTTGCGGACAACCAGAACTCCATGACCTCCGGGCCGCGCGGCCCGATGCTGCTGCAGGACGTGTGGTTCCTGGAGAAGCTCGCCCACTTCGACCGCGAGGTCATCCCCGAGCGCCGTATGCACGCCAAGGGCTCCGGCGCGTTCGGCACCTTCACGGTCACGCACGACATCACGCGGTACACGACCGCGAAGATCTTCTCCGAGGTCGGCAAGAAGACCGACATGTTCGCCCGGTTCTCCACCGTCGCCGGTGAGCGCGGCGCGGCCGACGCCGAGCGCGACATCCGCGGTTTCGCCCTGAAGTTCTACACGGACGAGGGCAACTGGGACCTGGTCGGCAACAACACCCCGGTGTTCTTCTTCCGCGACCCTCTGAAGTTCCCCGACCTGAACCACGCGGTGAAGCGCGACCCGCGCACGAACATGCGCGACCCCGAGAACAACTGGGACTTCTGGACCAACCTCCCCGAGGCCCTGCACCAGGTCACCATCGTGATGTCGGAGCGCGGCATCCCCGCCTCGTACCGGCACATGCACGGCTTCGGCTCGCACACGTACAGCCTGATCAACGCCGAGGGCGAGCGGTTCTGGGTGAAGTTCCACCACCGCACCCAGCAGGGCATCAAGAACCTGACCGACGCCGAGGCGGAGGCCCTGGTCGGCAAGGACCGCGAGTCCCACCAGCGCGACCTCTTCGACGCGATCGAGAACGGCGACTTCCCGAAGTGGAAGCTGTTCATCCAGGTCATGCCGGAGGCCGACGCGGAGAACTACCGCTTCCACCCCTTCGACCTCACGAAGGTCTGGTCGAAGAAGGACTACCCGCTGATCGAGGTGGGCGAGTGGGAGCTCAACCACAACCCCGACAACTACTTCGCGGACGTGGAGCAGGCCGCCTTCACCCCGGCCAACGTGGTGCCGGGCATCAGCTACTCGCCCGACAAGATGCTCCAGGGCCGACTGTTCTCCTACGGCGACGCGCAGCGCTACCGGCTCGGTGTCAACCACCACCAGATCCCGGTCAACGCGCCGAAGAACCCGGTGAACTCCTACCATCGCGACGGCGCCATGCGCGTCGACGGCAACCAGGGGGCCACGCCCGGCATCGAGCCCAACTCGTACGGCCGCTGGCGCGAGCAGCCCGCCTACCGCGAGCCGAGCCAGGCCGTGGGCGCCGTCGCCGACCGGTTCAACTTCCGCGAGGACGACGACAACTATTTCGAGCAGCCCCGCAACCTGTTCCGGCTGATGAGCGCCGAGCAGCAGCAGGTCCTGTTCGCGAACACGGCGCGCGCGATCGACGGCGCGTCGCAGGCGACCGTCGAGCGGCACATCGCCAACTGCACGCAGGCCGACCCGGCCTACGGCGAGGGCGTCCGCAAGGCGATCGAGGCCCTGGCCGCGGGCGAGCTCTGATCGCCTGCGCAGGAAGCCCGGCGTGCGGAACACTCCGCACGCCGGGCCCGGCACACTCATCCCGTACGTCCCTCAGGAGTGGTACGTGTGAACAGCGGCGCACTGACGCCCGAGCAGACGGAGCGGGTGGTCGCCCTCGCCCAGGACCTGGCGCGCGAGGGCAGCACGGCCGAACTCGTGGAGTTCGTGGAGCACGGTCTGCCCGTGGACGTGACCGACGCGCAGCACAACAGCCTGCTGATGCTGGCCGCCTACCACGCTCACGCCGACACGGTGCGCGCCCTGCTCCGGCTCGGCGCCGACCCGGACCTGCGCAACGCCCGCGACCAGTCACCCGTCGCCGGGGCCCTGTTCAAGGGCGCGGACGACGTGGTCGCGGTGCTGCTCGAAGCCGGCGCGGACCTCGACGTCGGCACCCCGACGGCGCGCACCGCGGCGACGATGTTCGGGCGCGAGCACCTGCTGAGCCGCTGAGCACATTACTGGCCCGCCGGTCGGCGCTCACCGTTCCATCGCGGCGCGCGCGAACTCCCGTACTCCGTCGGCGAATTGCACCTCGGGCTTCCATCCGAGCTCGGCACGGAGCCGCGCCGAGTCCGCGGTGATGTGCCGGACGTCGCCGAGCCGGTACTCCCCCGTCACGACGGGCTCGGGCCCGCCGTACGCCGCCGCGAGCGCCGACGCCATCTCGCCGACGGTGTGCGGTGTGCCGCTGCCCGTGTTGTAGGCGCGCAGCGCGCCCGGCTCGGCGTCGGCCTCAAGCGCCACCGCGTTGGCCTCGGCCACGTCCCGTACGTGCACGAAGTCACGCCGCTGGCTGCCGTCCTCGAAGACGCGGGGGGCCTCGCCGCGGGCGAGCGCGGAGCGGAAGAAGGAGGCGACACCGGCGTACGGGGTGTCGCGGGGCATCCGGGGCCCGTACACGTTGTGGTAGCGCAGCGAGAGCGCCGTCCCACCGCTCGCCCGCGCCCAGGCGGCGGCCAGGTGTTCCTGCGCGAGCTTGGTCGCGGCGTACACGTTGCGCGGGTCGACGGGGGCTTCCTCGCCCACGAGGCCGGGCGCCAACTCGGCTCCGCAGTCGGGGCACTTGGGCTCGAACCGCCCCGCGTCCAGGTCGGCGGCGTCGCGCGGTCCGGGCCGTACGACCCCGTGCCGCGCGCAGGCGTAGCGCCCTTCCCCGTAGACGACCATCGACCCGGCGAGCACGAGCCGCGACACACCGGCCTCGGCCATGGCGGCGAGCAGCACGGCCGTGCCGAGGTCGTTGCGGGAGACATACTCGGCGGCGTCGGCGACCCCGTTGCCCAGACCCACCCTGGCCGCTTGGTGACACACCGCGTCGACACCCGCCAGGGCGCGGGCGACCGCGTCGGGGTCGCGCACATCGGCGTCGGGGTCCTCCCGTACGTCGAACACGACGGGGTCGTGCCCGCGCGCGGTCAGCGCCTCGACGACATGGGACCCGATGAACCCGGCACCGCCGGTGACCAGAACTCGCATGCCGCCACGTTAGATCCCTCGGCCCCGCACACCTCGGCAACGGGCCGATGTGTCACGACTCCGTAAGACTCCCGGCGCCGTATGCGCCGATGCCCATCAGGATGAGGTCGATACCTGCGAGGAACTGTTCTCGGTCGTCGTGCTCGGGCAGTTCCGCCGCCACCTGTCGCAGGAACGGGTGGCGCGCGGCGTCGAGTTCCGTCCACCGTGCGGCGATCCCGCCGAGGAACGTCGAACGGTCGGTCCCCACAGGGAGCGGGAGGCGGGCGTTCGCGGCGTTCTGGGCGGCGGCCCCGAGGACGTAATTCAGCAGCGCGGACGCGGAGTTGAGCTGCTCGGACCGCGGAACGCCCAGTTCCTGGAGCCGGCCTCCCAGGCCCTCGAAGATCTGCAGCAGCGCGGACCCCCACGGCTCGCGGGAGAGCTGGGTCCCCACCCACGGATGCACGTCGATCGCGTCGAAGACGCCGAGCGCCAGGGCCCGGATTCCCTCCCGCGGTTCCTCGCCGCGGCCCACGTCCGTCACGACGCGCGTGACGACTCCGTCGGTGGCCGCCGCGAGCAGCTCGTCCTTGTTCGCGACGTGCCAGTAGATCGCTCCGGCGCCGGTCGCGAGCCGCGCCGCGAGGGTGCGGAAGGTGAGCCCCTTCTCGCCCTCGGTGTCGAGAATCCCGATCGCCGCCTCGACGATCCGCTCCTTGGAGAGCGCGTCGGTGCGCCGCTCTGCCCGCTGTGCCCTGGTCGCCATGCGTCCCATTTTGACACGACTGGAACATTGTTCCAAACTGGCATTGGAACGACGTTCCAGTCGCTCCTTGAATCCCGATGAACCCTCTTCCCGGACGGAGCAAGATCATGAAAACCACCACACCCACCACACCCACCACCATCGTCGGCGCGGGCCTCGGCGGACTCGTCCTCGCCCGTGATCTGCACGTTCACGGCATCCCGGCGACCGTCTACGAAGCCGATCCCTCGCCGGACTCCCGCACGCAGGGCGGCCAGCTCGACATACACGAGGCCGACGGGCAGGCGGCCCTCGCGGCGGCCGGGCTCACCGAGGAGTTCCGCGCGATCATCCACGAGGGCGCCGAGGCGCTGCGCGTGCTCGACCAGCACGGCAAGGTGCTGCTCGACGAGCCCGACGACGGCAGCGCGAAGCGCCCCGAGGTGCTCCGCGGCGACCTGCGCCGGATCCTGCTCGACTCGCTGCCCGAGGGCACGGTCCAGTGGGGACGGAAGATCACCGGCGTCCACCCGCTCGGCGACGGCCGCCACGAGCTGGCCTTCGCCGACGGTTCGACCGTCACCACCGGCCTCCTCGTCGGCGCCGACGGCGCCTGGTCCAAGGTCCGCCCCCTGGTCTCGGACGCCACCCCCGCCTACACCGGCACGACGTTCGTCGAGACCTACCTGTACGACGTCGACGAGCGGCACGAGGCCGCCGCCGGGGCGGTCGGCTCCGGCGCCCTGCTCGCCCCCTCCCCCGGCAAGGGCATCAACGCGCACCGCGAGGCCGGCGGCATCATCCACACGTACGTCCAACTGGCCCGCTCCGCCGACTGGTTCGCCGACATCGACTTCACGGACGCCGCCGCGGCCAAGGCCCGCATCGCGGCCGAATTCGAAGGCTGGGCACCGGAGTTGACGGCGCTGATCACGGACGGCGCGGCCGCCCCGGCCGCGCGCATGATCCACACGCTGCCCGACGGACACCGCTGGGACCGCGTGCCGGGCGTGACGCTCCTGGGCGACGCCGCGCACCTGATGCCGCCGTCCGGCGACGGCGCCAACCTGGCGATGTTCGACGGCGCCGAACTCGGCGCCGCGATCGCCGCACACCCCGGCGACGTCGAGGCGGCGCTCGCGGCTTACGAAGAGGCGATGTTCGCCCGCACCTCCGGCTTCTACGAGGACGCGCGTGAGATTTTGGACCTCTGCCTCGGCGACCGAGCCCCGTACGCGCTCGTCGACTTCTTCACCAGCGCCGGTGGGCCCGGAACCGGTGAGAAGGAGACGGCATACGACGCCGCGCGAGCCTGACCCCGGCGAAGCCCACCGAAGGGCGCCGGCGATGCTCCTCCCCACAGGTCCGGCGACGCCCCTGACCCCCGCGCCATGCGTGCGCCGCCCATGGTGCGGCGGCGGCCTTGGCGGGACAATGTGCCGGAACCGACCCTCTCCGGGACGGACCCGGCAGACTCGTCGAAGGCGGCGCCCGTGAACGACGACGGCTATTACGACCTGGGATCCTTCCACCGCGATATCACCACGGGGTCACCCGAGGCGCAACGGTGGTTCGACCGGGGCCTGTTGTGGGTGTACGGCTTCCACCACGAGGCGGCCGCCGACTGCTTCGAGCGGGCCATCGAGGCCGACGAGCAGTGCGCCATGGCCCACTGGGGCCTCGCCTACGCGCTCGGGCCGAACTACAACAAGCCGTGGGAGGCGTTCGACGAGCGTGATCTGACGTCGACCGTCGAGCGCACGCATCACGCCGTCCAGCGCGCCACGCTCGCCGCCGCACGCGCCACACCCGTCGAACAGGCGCTGATCGACGCCCTCGCGTCCCGCTACCCGTCGGCCGGTCCCGCGCCCGACCAGTCCGTGTGGAACGAGGAGTACGCGCAGGCCATGGGCAAGGTCTACGCGAACCATCGGGAGGACCCGGATGTCGCGACGCTGTACGCCGACGCCCTGATGAACCTCACGCCCTGGCAGCTGTGGGATCTGCCCACCGGCCGCCCCGCCGAGGGCGCCCGCACCGTCGAGGCCCGGGAAGCTCTCGAACGCGCGCTGGCACGGCCCGACGGCCGCGACCATCCCGGCCTGCTGCACCTCTACATCCACCTCATGGAGATGTCACCGACGCCCGAGCAGGCGCTCCCCGTCGCCGACCGGCTCCGGGGCCTGGTGCCCGACTCGGGCCATCTGCACCACATGCCCACGCACATCGACGTGCTGTGCGGCGACTACCGGCGCACCATCGCGGCCAACACCCGCGCCATCGAGGCGGACGAGCTGGCGCTGGCCCGCGACGGTGCGATGAACTTCTACACGCTCTACCGCTGCCACAACCTCCACTTCCGGCTCTACGCCGCGATGTTCGCGGGCCAGGCGGAGGTGGCTCTCGACTCCGTGGACCGGCTCGAGGCGGCGGTCCCCGAGGAGCTGATGCGCGTCGACTCCCCGCCCATGGCCGACTGGCTCGAGGGCTTCCTGGGCATGCGGGTGCACGCCCTGGTGCGCTTCGGCCGCTGGCAGGACCTCATCGACCTGCCGCTGCCCCACGACCCGGATCTGTACTGCGTGACGACGGCGATGACCCACTACGGCCGGGGCCTCGCCCTCGCCGCGACGGGCCGTACACGGGAGGCGGCGGCCGAACGCGCGCGCTTCACGGCGGCCGTCGAGCGGGTGCCCGAATCCCGCACCGTCTACAACAACACGTGCCTCGACCTCCTCGCCATCGCCGCGGCGATGCTCGACGGCGAACTCGCCTACCGGCGCGGCGACTTCGACCAGGCATTTACGGACCTCCGCCGCGCCATCCACCTCGACGACACCCTCCCCTACGACGAGCCGTGGGGCTGGATGCAGCCGACCCGCCACGCGTACGGGGCGCTGCTCCTGGAGCGGGGCAGGGTCACGGAGGCCGCCGCCGTCTACGCCGCCGACCTGGGCCTCGACGACACCCTCCCCCGCTCGCTGCGCCACCCCAACAACGTCTGGGCCCTGCACGGGTACCACGAGTGCCTGCTCCGGCTCGGCCGCACCGCGGAGGCCCGGATCATCGCCCCGCAGCTGACGACGGCGCTCGCGGTGGCGGACGTCCCGATCCGCTCGTCGTGCTACTGCCGCCTGGACCCGGCGAGCCCCGGGGAGAACGACGACTGCTGCTCAGGCTCCGCATAGCGACACCTCCCCCACTGATCCGCTCACTCCTGCTCCTCCAACAGGCAGAACCCGCCGCCACGGCAGTCACCGCACACCTCCCCCTCGCGCCTCCCGCTCCCGTGGCAGGCCCCGCACAGCCCGTCGTGCCACGTCGTCCCGTCCAATGCGTGGTGCGGGCGCGGATAGTGCGTGTCGGGGAGCACGCACTCCACCTGTGTGTCCGGATGCCGCCGGACACACAGGTCCCCACCAGGCTGCCGACGCCGACCTTCCTCTGTCATGACTGCTGCTTCCCCTTCCGTTACGACTCCAGGGAAGCACCCACCACTGACAATCGGGCTCCGCCGGGCCCGCATCGACGGCCCCGGGGTCAGACTTCGGCACGCTCCGCCGTGACCACCACCGCCGTGTACGGCAGGGTGAACCCGCCGCCCATCGCATCGATCGCGGCGCCCGTGCGCGCGAGCAGCCCCTCCAACTGCTCCGGCCGGTACGTGCCCGCCTCGCCACTGGTGCGCATCTGTTCCAGCCACGCGTCGCGGGTGTAGGTGGCCTCCCAGTCGAAGCGCCACTCCTCGGGTTCGCCGAACCGGGCGGTGTCGCGCAGACCGTCGGCGACCTTCGTGAAGATCGCGCCGTACGCGTCGAGGGTGGGGCGGTCCCACGGGTTGCGCGGCGAGTCGGGCAGGGCTGCGCGGTGGGCCGCGGCGAAGGCGGCCGCGAGGCCGGGGCCGGGGCGGAAGACGTTCCAGAAGAGGGCGAGGCGTCCGCCGGGCCGCAGTACGTCGGCGGCCTTCGTGGCTCCGGCGACCGGGTCGACCCAGTGCCAGGTCTGTCCCGCGACGACCGCGTCGAAGGTGCGGCCCGCCGCGTCCCAGGTCTCGAACCTGCCGACCTCCACGTCGAGTCCGCGGCCGCGGGCGTACTCCGCCATGCGCGCGTCGACGTCGACACCGAGGACGGTGCTGCCCGCCGCCCGGAACTGGCGGGACACGATGCCGGTGCCGGCCCCGACGTCGAGGACGTCGGGGCCGGGCGCGGCGGCGGCGATCCGGGCGACGAGGGCGTCGGGGTAGCGGGGCCGGGTGCGGTCGTAGCGCTCGGGGTCGGCGCCGAAGGACTCGGCCATGGCGCGCGCCTTGTGCGGTTGGTTCGCAGCGGCCTCAGTGGGCTTCACGTCACGAGTGGGCATGCGCCCACCATAGTGGGCACTCGCCCACTCTTCTACTGTTGCCGCAGTCAGACACCCGAGTCGTACGAAGGAGAAGCGCAGGTGCCGACCGGTGTGGCCATACGCGATGTGCGCGAGCAGCTCTTCGACGCGGCCGAGCGCGTCCTCATGCGGGACGGGGCCGCCGCGCTCACCAGCCGGGCGGTCACCACGGAGGCGGGCTGCGCGAAGGGCGTGCTGCACCGCCACTTCGCCGACTTCGACGCCTTCCTGGCCGACCTCGTCATCGACCGCGCGGGCCGCATGGAGGAACGGGCCGCCGCGCTCGTCGCGTCCGCCGGCACCCGTACCGTCGTCGACGTCCTCACCGAGGCGCTGGCGGACCTGTTCACCCCGGTCGTCGTCGCCATGGTCGGCCTGCTCACCTTCCGCGACGGCCTGCGCGCGCGGCTGCGGGCGGCCGGACGCCCCGGTGTGACGGTCCTCGCGGACGCCACCGCCATGCTCCGCTCGTACCTCGAAGCGGAGCGCCGGGCGGGCCGATTGGCGCCCGGCACGGACATCGACTCGCTGGGTCTCACCCTGATCGGCTCGGGCCACCTGCTGTACGCGAACCGGGAGGACGGCCCGCCCGCGGAGGCGGATGTCCGCCGCGTCGTCACGTCCGCCGTCGCCGGGGCGCTTCCCCGCTAGCGGCGGGCGGCCCGTCAGGCGCCGGCATGCACGCCGATGCCGCCGGATACCGCGAGGTTCTCGCCGGTGATGTAGCCGGCGGCGTCCGAGGCCAGGAAGGCCACGGCCTCGGCGACCTCGGAGGGAGCGCCGACGCGGCCGAGCGGGACGCCCTCACCCCATGAGTCGATCATTTCCCGGGTGACACCCAGCTTGCTGTAGGCAGGGGTGTCGATCAGCCCTGGGCTGACGGCGTTGACACGGATGCGGCGCGGGGCCAGTTCGAGCGCGAGGGACCGCACGAGGGGCAGCAGGGCGCCCTTGGCGGCCGCCATGGCGGCTCCGATCCCTTCCCCTGCTCCCACGGTGAACACGACCGACGCCCCCTCCCCGAGGAGCGGGAGCGCCTTTTGCAGGGTGAAGAAGTTGCCCTTGACATTGATGTCGAACAGGGCGTCGAAGGCGTCCTCGTCGGTCGACTCCATCGGGCCCGGCCGGGAAATCCCGGCGTTGAGGAACAACAGGTCGAGCGAGCCGAACTCCCGGCGCGCCAGATCCATCACGTGGTCGAGGTCGGCCAGGGACCGCGCATCGGCCCGAACGACCTTGATGTCTTCGGGGAGGCCGGCCCCGGCGACATTGCTGACGCCGGTGACCATGACGCGGAAGCCGCGCGAGCGGAGCAGTTCGGCGGTCGCCTTGCCGATGCCGCTGGTTCCACCGGTGATCAAAGCTGCAGGTGCAGACATGGTGCGCCCCTCTATGTGCTGCCCGAGGTAGGTAGGAACTGACAGCCTACGCCTACCTGACAGTCACTGCCAAACATCACGCGACTGCCACCCTGGCAGCGCTGGGATAGCCTGAGCCCATGAAGCAGGAAGCCAAGACGGCGGCAGGCGCACCGGCGACACTCTGGGACCGGACGCGGCAACTGGCCTCGCAGGAGATCCTCGAGACGGCCCTGCGACTCTTCACCGAGCAGGGCTACGACGAGACGACCACCGCCCAGATCGCCCGGGAGGCCGGCGTCTCCCAGCGCACCCTCTTCCGCTACTTCGGCACCAAGGAGGACCTCCTCGGCGGAGGCCAGGAACAGTTCGGGCGCGTCCTGACGGACACGATCGACGCACAGCCCGCCGAAGCCGACGTCTGGGACACCCTGCGCGCGGCCATCGTCGCCGTACTGGCGCTGCACGACAGCCGCGAGCAGGCCCTGGAGCGGTTCCGGCTCCTGCACAACACCGCCTCGCTGCGCGCCGGTTGGCTCGAGAAGCGGATGCGACTCCAGGAGGACGCACTGCCGCTCATCGAGGCACGCATGGGCATCGCCCCCGGCAGCGCGAACCCGAGGGCCCGCGCGGTGATCGCGACGGCGTTCGCCTGCCTGGACGCCGCCTCGATGACGTGGGTCGCGGGCGGCGGCAAGGGCGACATCATCGACCTGTACGACACGTCCCTGGCCGCGGTGCGCGACTGACCCCAGGTACGCGGCCAACACCTGTACCTAAACGCACGCGATGCGGCCCGGTCCCATTCAGGGACCGGGCCACATCGCCGTGTCATCGGGTCAACCGGCCAGCGCCGGCGCCCCGTTCCGGTCCCCGCTCCCCCGCTTCGCCCCGACCCTGATGGTGAGCGCGGCCAGCGCCATCATCACCGCGCCGAACACGGCGGCCACGGCGAACATCGAGAAGCCCAGGTCGGCGTGGCCCGCCGCGAGCAGCTGGCCGCCCATCCACGGGCCGAAGACGGCGCCGAAGCGGCCCATGCCGGAGACCCAGCTGAGCGCGGTGGGCCGATCCTCCTCCAGGTGGTGGGAGCCGACCGTCGCGTACACCATCGTCTGGCCGCTGAACAGGAGCAGCCCGGCGAGGAAGACGACGCCGTACAGCACGGCCACCGACATGTGCACGCCCATGAGGTAGACGAAGACCGCGGTCAGCGCGAACCAGAGGATGACGATGCGGCGCGGGCCGATCAGGTCGGCGAGGCGGCCCGCGACCAGCATGCCGACGATGCCGCCGACGTTGAGGAACGTCGAGAAGAGCAGCGAGTCACCGGTGTCGTATCCGAGGTCGCCCATGATCTTCGGCAGCCACTGGCCGACCCCGTAGACGAGCAGCAGGCCCGCGAAGGACGTCAGCCAGAAGCAGAGCGTCGTCAGCCACTGGCGGCCGCGGAACAGGGACTTGATGCTCTCCAGCTTGTCGGCGGCGTGCCCCTTGGGCTCGGGCAGTTCGAGGCCGTATCTGCCCGCGAGTGCCTGCGCGTCAGTGGTGCGGCCGCGGGTCAGCAGGTTGGTCGGCGACTCGGGCAGCAGCTTCAGGGCGAGCGGCAGGAAGATCAGCGCGGGTATCGCGCCGACGAGGAACGCGGAGCGCCAGCCGAAGTCGTCGATCAGCCACAGCGCGAGCAACGGGGCCACGGCGCCGCCTGTTTGATGGGCCGTCATGATGACACCGGTCGCGAGCGCCTTGCGGGCGCCGGTCGTGAACTCCATGCCGTACGAGATGGCGATCGGCAGCAGCGCGCCGAGGCCGAAGCCGCACACCAGACGGAAGAAGCCGAACACCCCGGCGCTCTGCGCGAATCCGCAGCCGACGGTGGCGATGGTGAAGACGACGACCGAGGTGAAGACGGTCTTGCGGCGGCCCACCCAGTTGCTGACGGTGCCGGACAGGATGGTGCCGATCAGCATGCCGAAGGTGGTGTAGCTGCCGATGTCACCGGCGGTGGCGTCGGTCAGGCCGAGCGCCTTCGACCCGAGCATGTGCGGCAGCGCGGACCCGTAGATGAACGTGTCGATGCCGTCGATGAACACCAGCGCCCAGCACAGGGCGATGACGATGGCGCGGCTGCGGCGGGAGGGGTCCTCGGCGGGTGCGGAGGCCACGTTTTTGGGCAGGGCGGAGCGGTAACGCGAGGACATCGTTGTTCCTCTCGTCCGGGCTGTCCGGTGGCGGCCCGGTCATCAATGGGTGGGTTGGGGTGTGCGGGGACGTTTGGCGGTCAGGGCTTGATCGGCGGCGTTCCGTGGGTGTGGAAGGATTCGATGGTCTTCAGACCCCAGGCCTGGCCCTTCTTGCGCTCTTCCTCGGTCCAGGTGATCAGCGGCCAGTCGGGCGCGAGGACGAGGCGGGTGAGCGGGTTGCACAACTCGATGCGGTTGCCGCCGGGTTCGTAGACGTAAAGGAAGAACGTCTGCTGGATGGCGTGCTTGTGCGGGCCCGTCTCGATGAACACGCCGCTGTCGATGGCGAGATCGGCGGCGCGCAGGATGTCCTCGCGGTTGTCGGTCGCGAAGGCGATGTGGTGCAGGCGGCCGTTGGCGCCGGTCCAGTCCTCGGTGTAGACGACGTCGTACGACTTGTTGGTGAAGGTCAGCCACTTGCCCGCGATGCGGCCGGTGTCGAGCTGGATCTGCTCGGTGGGGCGCGCGCCGAGGACGTCGGAGTGGAAGTCGGCGTTGAGGGCGACGTCCGAGGCCAGGAAGTTGACGTGGTCGAGGCGGCGGACACCGACGCCGCGGTTGGGCTTGGCCTGCGGCTGGTTCTTCAGGGCGGGCTTGAGCTCGTCGGGCGCCTGGTAGTGCTCGCTGTCCCAGTAGAGGGCGAGTTCGTGGCCGTCCGGGTCGGTGGTGACGAACAGCTTGCCGAGGCCGGGCTCGTCCTCGGTCCAGTGGCCGGTGCCGCCGGACTCCTCGACCGCCTTGACGCGGCGTTGCAGTGCTTCCTCGCTGGAGGTGCGCAGTGCGATCCGGCCGAGGCCGGGCTGGTCGCGGGCGGTGAGGACGAGGCTGTGGTGCTCGTAGTCGTCGAAGGTGCGCAGGTAGACGGTGTCGTCGCGGCGGTCGCAGACGGTCAGGCCCAGGAAGTCCGTGAAGAAGCCGACGCTGGCGTCCAGGTCCGGGGTGAACAGCTGGGCGTGGCCGATGTGCGCGATGTCGCCGAGGGGCGGGGTCATCGGGGTTCTCCTGACGTGCGTGCGGGGCGCGGGAAGACCGTGCCGTCGAAGAGTTTGCGGGCCGTGCGGACGACGGCGGTTCTGCGGGCCGCGGGAAGGCCGTCGGGGCCCGTGGTGATGCTGCTTTCGATGTCGGTGGAGCCGGTGGGGTGCTCGATGCGCAACCGGTCGCAGTCCGAGGGCGGTTGGGCGATGCCGTTCGCCACGCTGCCCTCGATACGGAGACCTGCCGCGACGCTCGCGGCGCCGAGCACCCCGATGGCGGTGTGGCAGCGCACCGGGATGAAGGTGCGGGTGGTGACAGCGCCGCCGTGGCGGGGCGAGGCGAGCAGGGTCACTTTGGGGACGGTGGTGTCGGAGACGTCACCGAGGCCCATCAACTCCCCTGCCGCGAGCCGGATGTCACGCACCCGCGAAGCCAGCTCGGCGTCCGCCTCCAGCTCCTGCGGGTCCTCGTATCCGGTGACCTTGAGGGCAT
This sequence comes from Streptomyces sp. NPDC002790, assembly GCF_040295505.1. Lineage (NCBI taxonomy): Bacteria > Bacillati > Actinomycetota > Actinomycetes > Kitasatosporales > Streptomycetaceae > Streptomyces > Streptomyces sp. NPDC002790. The sequence goes on from NZ_JBEOVM010000002.1 coordinate 91,596, forward strand.
CGGCGGGGACGAGCACGGTCGGCATGCCGTTGTCGACGCAGGTCACCTCGACGCCGGCGGCGGTGTCCCGGAGGTGCCCGGTGGGCAGCAATTGCCCTTCTCCCGGCGGGAATTCGATGACCACGTCGACGCCGGCCGCGGGGCTTCCCGAGAACGTGGCGGTCGCCCGGTCACCGGAGTTCACCATGCGGATTCGGACCGAGGTCCCCGTCTCCCCCGCGGGCACCAGGCCCCGCTCGACCGCGAACGGGCCGATGCCGGAGAGGATGTTTCCGCAGTTCTGACGGTCCAACACCACGGGTTCGTCGACGCCCACTTGGAGGAACAGGTAGTCGACGTCGGCGTCCGGATCCTCCGAAGGTGACACCACCGCCACCTTGCTGGTGAGGGGGTGGGCGCCGCCGATGCCGTCGATCTGGCGCGGGTCGGGGCTGCCCATCACCCGCAGCAGCAGGTCGTCACGGGCGGCCGGTTCGGCGGGCAGGTCGTCGGCGAGGAAGTAGGCGCCTTTGGAGGTACCACCGCGCATCACCATGCAGCGCAGCTCCTCGGGCCCGGTCACGAGGTGTGCTCCTCGTACGTGCGGTACTCGACGCCGAGCCGCTTGAGGGTGTCGCGCAACCCGTAGCGGTCCAGGCCGAGTTGGCCCTCCAGGAAGGCGGCGCGGGTGGCGGCCTCCTTCTCCTCGCGGGCCTGCGACTTCTCGGCGGCCTCGCGGGCGCGCTCGCGGGGCACCACCACCACACCGTCGTCGTCCGCGACGATGACATCACCGGGACGGATGGTCTCACTCCCGATGACGACCGGTACGTTGACACTGCCGCCGGTCGCCTTCACGGTGCCCTGCGCGGAAACGGCCGCCGACCAGGCATGGAAGCCCATCTCGCGCAGCTCGACGGTGTCCCGGATCCCGGCGTTGGTGACGATGCCACGCACGCCCCGCTTCTGGAGCGCGGTCGCGAACAGCTCGCCGAACATGCCGTCGGTGGACGGCGAGGTGGTGGTGACGACGAGGATGTCGCCCTCGCCGCACTGCTCCACGGCCGCGTGGATCATGAGGTTGTCGCCGGGCCAGGACAGCACGGTGACGGCGGTGCCGGCGATGCGGGTGTCCTGCTGGTTCGGGCGCAGGTGGTGGCCGAGGAGGCCGGTGCGGCCCATCGCCTCGTGGACGGTGGCGACTCCGTATCCGGCGAGCGCCTCGACGTCCTTGGCCTCGGCCTTGGGCGGGTTGGTGACGATGACGCCGGGCATCAGGAGAGCTCCTTCGCGATCTGCGGGTACGGGCGCATGTACGCCTCGGCCATGGTCTTGTGGGCGAGCCCCAGGTTGGGCCCGGCGTTGCGCTTGAGCTGCACACCTCGGCGTACGGCCAGGTCGGTGTAGTACTCCCACAGGTGCTGCTGGGCGCCCAGGCACTCCATGGCCTTGCGCTTGGTGTCCCAGACCTCGGTGATGTCGAGGAGGACCTCCGGCTTGAAGCCGCTCATCTCGGGCTGGTGCGGCTCGAAGTAGAAGACGGGCGGGGCGCCGATGATCTCGCCCTCGCCGGGGTAGCCGATGGCCTGCGCGAGGATGCGGGCCTGGAGGGCCATGCGGTTGGCGGCCGGGTGGTCGCCGTTGTACGGGTCCTCGACGGTGTGCGTGAGCACGACGTCCGGCTGGGTGTCGCGGTAGACGGCGACCAGCTGGTCGGTCAACTCGGCGCTCTCCAGCAGCGGGTAGTCACCGGCGTCGAAGAAGTGGACGTCGGCGCCGAGGGTGGCGGCGGCCCGCTCCGCCTCGTCGCGGCGCAGCGCCTTGATCTCGTCGAGCTTCTTGCCCTCCCGCCAGGCCCTGGCTGACTCGCCGCGCTCCCCGAACGTCAGGCACGCGATGCTCACCTTCTCGCCGCGGGCGGCGGCGAGCGCGATGGCACCGCCGGCCCGCCACACGAAGTCCCCGGCGTGCGCGGTGACGACCAGGGTCGATCGTGGCGGGGTGGCGGGCGCGTGGCCGTTGGTCATTGCTGCATCTCCTTGGTGACAGGTGTGCGCCCGTCCCCCGATGCGGCGTCAGTCGGCGCGCAACACGCCGATCACACTGCGGAGGTGGGCGCGGACGGCCGTCTCGGCCGCCTGCGGATCCCTGGCGCGGATCGCCTCGATCATCGCCAGATGCTCGCCCAGGGACTGCTGCGAACGCCCCGGACGCAGCGCCAACTGGAAGCGGTGTCGCACCAGTTGGGCGTTGAGCCGCTCCAGGAGGGTCACGGCCGTCTGCTGGCCTGAGATGTCCCGGATGCGGGCGTGCAGCTCGTGGTTGAGGTCGGAGTAGGTGAGCGGGTCACCATCGGCGACCGCCTTGGACATGGCGTAGCCGAGTCCGGTGAGCTCGTCGAGCTGCGCGTCGGTGGCCTCCTCTGCCGCCTTGGCCGCGCACAGCCCTTCGAGTGCCATCCGGCACTCGGTGATCTCCACGGCCTCCTCGACCGTGACGACCCGCACCCGCGAGCCGCGGTTGCGGATCCGCTCGACCAGGCCTTCCCCGGCCAGTTCGAGCAGCGCCGCACGGATGCTCGCCCGCGTCACGTCGTACTGTTCGGCGAGTTCGTTCTCCACCAGCCGCTGGGCCGGTGACATCTCGCCGCGCAGAATCGCCGCCCGCAGCTGATCGAGCGCGTACTGCTTGGCCTGCTCTCCGGAGCCCGGACGGGCTTCCTCCGGCATTTGCCCTCCCTGAGTGAGTGCGTGTCGACGCTAAATCTAGGCGAACGAAATTGTCAACGATTTTGTTTGCAACTCATTCCCACTTCACAGGAATGGAACCGCACCGCGCGTTCACCTCGCGTACGCACCCGCTTGGGGCGACACCCCCTCCTCCCTCACGCCAAGATCACAGAATGTCTCCGCCATGTACGCGACATGAAGGAGCTTTCACGTGACCACTCCACGGATGTCCCTGCTGGTCCTCGCCACCGCCGCCGCGCTCGCCGTGACCACGACGGGCCCCGCGCAGGCCGCCTCCCGGGCGCTGCCCGCCGTCGCGCCGCGCGCCGAGACCGCCGCCCTGCACGACGACGCGGCGGGCGGCGACGCGGACGCCGACGACCCGGCGATCTGGCGCAACCCCGCCGACCCCGACCGCAGCCTCGTCGTCGCCACCGCCAAACAGGGCGGCCTGCGCGTCTACGACCTCGACGCGCACGAGGTGCAGTCGCTCCCGGCGCCCGCGGGGCCCGGCGCCGACGACGCGCCCGGCCGGTTCAACAACGTCGACCTCGTCCACAGCGCCGGTCTCGGCGACCTGGCCGTGACCTCGGACCGGGGCAAACGACCGGCTGCGCCTGTACCGCATCGACCGCGACCGGACCGGCGGCCCGCTCACCGACGTCACCGACCCGAAGGCGGCCCCGGTCTTCTCCGGCTCCCAGGACGAGATCAACGAGCAGCGCACGGCGTACGGACTGGCCACCTGGACGGACCCGGCGAGCGGCCGCTCGTACGCCCTGGTGAGTCAGCGCGAGCGCACGCGCCTCGCCCTGCTGGAACTCAAGGGCAACGCCGACGGCACGGTCGGCTACACCAAGGTCCGCACCCTCGACCTGCCCTCCTCCTTCCGCCTCCCGAACGGCGCCGACTGGTCGCCGTGCGGCGAGCCCGGCGAACTGCCGCAGGTCGAGGGCATGGTGGTGGACCCGGCGACCGGCACGCTCTACGCCGGTCAGGAGGACGTCGGCATCTGGCGGCTGCGCGCCGACCTCGGCGGCACCCCGAAGCTGATCGACAAGGTGAAGGAGTTCGGGGTCCCCGGCATCTACGACGAGGCGAGCGAGGAGTGCGTGGCGGGCGCCGACCCGGGCTTCGGCGGCAAGCGCCTCACCGCGGACGTCGAGGGCCTGACCCTGGTCAACGAGAAGGACGGCGACGGTCTGTTGCTCGCCTCCAGCCAGGGCGACAGCACCTTCGCCGGCTACGACCGCGAGGTGTCCGACGCCAACGAGTACGAGGGCGGCTTCCGCGTCACACCTGCCTCGGGCCGACTGGACGGTTCCGAGGAGTGCGACGGCGCCGCCGCGCTGAACGAGCCGCTGGGCCGGCGCTTCCCGAACGGCCTCCTGGTGGTGCAGGACGGCCACGACGCGCCGGGCGATCCGGACCGCCCGTCCACCAACTTCAAGTTCGTGGACCTCGGCGCGGTCACGGACGCGGTCGCCGACTGACGGCCGCCGCGGGTCACTCCTCGTACGGCCCGCCCCACGGCGCCTCCAGCGCCGCACGCAGCGCGCCGAGCGCGTCCTCGCCGATGCGCTCGGCCAGCCTCGCCTCAAGACCGTCGAGAGCGCGGCGCGCCCGCTCGTGCGCGCGCCGCCCGCGGGCCGTGCGCCGCACCAGTCGCTGACGGGCCGAGGCGGGGTCCGGCACCTGCTCCAGGAACCCGTCCTCGATCAGCGCCCACACCGCCTGATGGACGGTCTGCCGGGTCACGCTCATGCGGCGGGCCAGCTCGGCGACGGTGGTGCCGTCCGCGTCGAGCATCGCGAAGAGCTGCATCTGGGTGGGCGTTATCGGCGCCTCCCCCTGCGCCCGGAGGGTCGCGAGCAGCCCGTCCTCGAACCAGCGCCTGGCCTCGCCCAGCAGCTGCGGCAGATCACGTCCGGGCTCGCTCGTCACTGCTTCCGTCCTTCCGGGTGGACCTCGTCACGGCCTCTTGCCTGCGGACCGCCTCGCGTGTCAGGCTACCTGACATGAACCGTCAGGCACCCTGACACGAAGTGAGGACGACATCATGACCATGGAATTCGCGACGCGCTATCGCAGCGCCTCCCGCATACCGGCCGACCCCTCGAAGCCGTACGTGATCGAGAAGGGCGAGGGAGACCGGGCCCACCTCTTCGGCGATCTCGTCACCGTCTACGCGGGCGGCGAGCAGACCGACAACACCTTCAACTTCTTCACCGTCGAGGGCCCGAAGGGCGACATCATCCCGGCCCATGTGCACGCGGACACCCACGAGGTGTTCTACGTGACGCAGGGCGCGGTCCGGCTCTTCGCCGAGGACCCCGAGGGCGAGCAGCTGGAGCGCCTGCTCACGCCGGGTGACTTCGGTTTCGTGCCGAAGAACTGCTCGCACGCCTACCGCATGGAGCGCCACCACTCCCAGGTCGTCGGCGTCGCCGCGGGCCCCGGCGGCACCTTCGAGCGCTTCTTCGAGACGCTGGGCACGCCGACGGAGGGCATGGGCCTGCCCGCCCAGCCGTTCATCCCCGAGCCGCACAAGTTCGGCACCGTGCCGCAGGAGTACGACGTGCGCTTCCTGCCCGACCACCAGTGGCGGACCTCGTGACGCCGGGCGAGCTGCGGCAGTTGATCGCCGCGCCGCACCCCGACGTCGCGCCGCTGCCGCGGGCGACCGAGTACGCGGACGGCGTGCGCGCGCTGCACGGTGTCCCGTACGCGGACCTGGACGGCGCCCGCCCACTGGAACTCGACCTGTGGCTGCCGGCCCCCGCGGGCCCGGCCCCGCTGGTGCTGTTCGTGCACGGCGGGGCGTGGCGGCGCGGCCGGCGTGGCGACATGGGTGTGCGTACGCGGGAGTGGACCCCCGGCCCGTTCGAGCAACTCGCCGCGGCGGGCCTCGCGGTGGCCTGCGTGGACTACCGGCTCAGCGGCGAGGCGACGTTCCCGGCGCCGCTGGACGACCTACGGTCGGCGCTGCGCTGGCTGGGGCTGCGTACGGCCGAGTTGGGCGTCGATTCCGAACGCACCGTCGTCTGGGGCGAGTCGGCGGGCGGCCACCTGGCGTCGATGCTCGCGCTCACGCACGACGAGCCGCGGCTCGCGGGGGCCGTGATCTGGTACGGCCCTGCGGATCTGACGACGCGGCGCGAACCGTTCGACCCGGAGAACCCGGCCACTCCCGAGGCCCTGCTGCTTGGCGGCGCGCCCGCTTTGGTTCCGGAACTGGCGGACGCGGCAAGCCCGTTGAAGCGGGTGCACGCGGACGCACCGCCGTTCCTCGTCGTGCACGGCGAGGCCGACTCGATGGTGGCGTGCTCGCACGGCCGTGAGCTGGCGGAGGCGCTGCGGGCAGCCGGGGCGCCGGTCGAGCTGCGGACGGTGCCGGGGGCCGACCACGGCTGGCACGGCGTGGACGAGGCCGAGGTCCGGCGGATCTTCACCGACTCCCTGGACTTCGTACGGCAGCGGACCTGACCACCCCTTTGCCCTGCGCCCTTGACCTGGCAGATTGGTGTGTCCCTGCCCCCTGGCGAAGAGGTGCGTGATGAGCCCGCAGTTCGGCGACTACCAATTCGAGATCTACCTCGACGGACTGCGGGGCGTCACACCCACGCAACCGATGGACTACGCCGCCCTCGAACAGCGGGCGCAGGCTGCCCTCTCCCCCTCCGTCTGGTCCTACGTGGCCGGGGGCGCGGGCGACGAGCACACGCAGCGCGCCAATGTGCGGGCCTTCGAGCGGTACGGGCTGGTGCCCCGGATGATGGTGGGCGCCACACAGCGCGACATGTCCGTGGACCTGTTCGGGATGCGGCTGGCCTCACCGCTGTTCATGGCTCCGGTGGGCGTGATCGGGCTGTGCGCGCAGGACGGGCACGGGGACCTGGCGACGGCGCGGGCCGCGGCGCGCACCGGCGTTCCCATGGTGGCCTCGACGTTGACGGTCGACCCGATGGAGGACGTGGCGGCGGAGTTCGGCGGGACACCGGGCTTCTTCCAGCTCTACACACCCACCGACCGGGCGCTCGCCGAGAGCCTGGTCAAGCGGGCGGAGGCGGCGGGCTACAAGGGCATCGTCGTCACGCTCGACACGTGGGTCACCGGCTGGCGCCCGCGCGACCTGTCGACGTCCAACTTCCCGCAGCTGCGCGGCCACTGCCTCGCCAACTACATGTCGGACCCGCGCTTCCAGGAGATCGCCGCGAGCACCGACCCCACGGACCTCGTCCGTTCCTGGGTCGGCCTCTTCGGCAACCCGCTCACCTGGGACGATCTGCCGTGGCTGCGCTCACTGACCGATCTGCCGCTGATCCTCAAGGGCATCTGCCACCCCGAGGACGTGCGCCGCGCCAAGGACGGCGGCGTGGACGGCATCTACTGCTCCAACCACGGCGGCCGCCAGGCCAACGGCGGCCTCCCCGCGCTCGCCGCGCTGCCCGGCGTCGTCGAGGCGGCGGACGGCATGCCGGTGCTCTTCGACTCCGGAGTCCGCTCGGGCGCCGACGTCATCAAGGCCCTGGCGCTCGGCGCGACGGCGGTGGGTGTCGGCCGCCCGTACGCGTACGGGCTCGCGGTCGGTGGCGACGACGGGCTCGTCCATGTGCTGCGCTCGCTGCTCGCCGAGGCCGACCTGATCATGGCGGTGGACGGCTATCCGACGCTGGCGGATCTCACGCCGGAGTCACTGGCCGGGCTGGACTGAGCCACCGGTCACGCTGGACTGAGCCCGGCGTCGCGGGTCACCGCGTCGACCAGGTTCGCGAGCGCGTCGGCGGCCTTCGCCAGTCCGTCGTGCGGGGTGACCGGTTCGTCGAGGTAGCGATCGCGGCGCAGTTCCAGCATGAGGGCGCTCACGCGGGGCTCGTTGCCGTAGTGCGCCAGGGGGACGTACGCGCCTGCGAAGGGGGTGTTCTCCGCCGTGTCCCCGTACGCCGCGAAGGCCTCGCGGGCCGCGGCGAGGAGGGTGTCCGGGGTGTGGAACGGGTCGGTGCCCAGGCAGACCGGTGGGCGCGGGTCCGTGCCGTGCAGTTCGTAGGGCAGGGCGTGGCTCGGGTAGGAGTGGACGTCGATGACGACCGCCCGGCCGGTCGCCGACAGGCGGTCGGCCACGGCCCGTGTCATGGCCTGCGCGTACGGGTGGAAGTACGTGTCCAGCAAGGCGTCCTCGTCGGCCGGGGGTTCGGGGCGCAGTGGCTCGCGGTGTGTCGTGCGTGTGTAGACCGCGCCCATGCCGACCGACCGCATCTCCTCGCGTTCGTCGGGGAACCGCTCCGGGTCGACGACCAGGCGCGAGCGCTCGTTGACGAATCGCCATGGTGTGACGGCGGCGGTACGCGCGGCGCGGTCCGCGATGACATCGGTGTGGGCGTCGGTGATGAGGTCCAGCTCACGGGCGAGTGCCTCCCCTTGGAGCAGCAGGCCTTCGCGTACGCGCGCCGGGATCTCGCGGGAGGCGTGCGGCACGTGCAGGAGCACCGGGGATGACGGGTGGCCGGGGTGCAGCCGGTACGTTTCCATGGCTTCCACTCTCCCACCCCGTCCACTTTCTGGGACAGGTGGTTTCGAGGTGTGGGAGCGGGGTAGGGAGCCCGATCGCTACTACTGAATGACCAGTGAGTAGCTGAAGTTCGACAGGAGTACCTCACCTTGCCCGTAGCACCTTCAGAACTCGTGCGTCACCTGTGGATTCCGCTCGCCGACGGCACGCGGCTCGCCGCCCGTGTCTGGCTCCCGGAAGGCACCGCACGACCGGCGCCCGCGATCCTCGAGTACATCCCGTACCGCAAGAACGACGGGACGGCCGACCGCGACAACAGCCTGCACGCCCGCTTCGCCGCGTCCGGCTACGCCGCCGTCCGCGTCGACCTGCGCGGCAGCGGCGACTCCGACGGGCTGATGCTCGACGAGTACGCGCAGCAGGAGCTGGACGACGGCGTCGAGGTCATCGCGTGGCTCGCGGAGCAGGAGTGGTGCGACGGCACCGTCGGCGTGATCGGCAAGTCGTGGGGCGGCTTCAACGGACTGCAGCTCGCGGCCCTGCGCCCGCCGGCGCTGAAGGCGATCGTGACGGTCTGCTCGACGGACGACCGGTACGCCGACGACGTGCACTTCACGGGCGGTTCGCTGATCGCCTCCGAGATGCTGCCGTGGGCGTCGACGATGCTCGCCTACAACGCGCGGCCCGCCGACCCGGCCGTGGTCGGCGACGACTGGCGCGAGCGGTGGCTGGAGCGGATGGCGGACACCCCGGTGTACGTCGAGGAGTGGCTGCGGCACCAGACCCGCGACGCCTTCTGGAAGCACGGCTCGGTGTGCGAGGACTTCGGCGCGATCGAGGCCGCGGTGCTCGCGGTGGGCGGCTGGTACGACCCGTACTGCGGGGCCGTGCTACGCCTCCTCGAGGGTGTCGGCAACGCTCCCGTGCGCGCGCTGGTCGGGCCGTGGGCGCACACGTACCCGCACCAGGCGGCGCCCGGGCCCGCGATCGACTTCCACGGTGAAGTGGTGCGCTGGTTCGACCAGTTCCTGCGCGGCGAGGACACCGGGGCCCTGAACGATCCGGCGCTGCGCGCGTGGCTGCCCGAGTGGGCGGCGCCCGGTGGTGACCGGGAGCAGCGTCCCGGCCGGTGGGTGGCCGAGCAGCAGTGGCCGTCCGAGCGCATCGAGCGGCAGGCGTTCGCGCTGGCCGGCGAGGCGGCGGGCGAGGCCGTCGGACACGACCCGCTGCGCTTCCGTGACGCACACCTCGACAGCACCCGCGTGCTCGGTACGGCGGGCGGCAGCTGGCTCCAGTTCGGCGACGCGGCCGGACAGTTCGGCCCGCAGGGCGGCGACGACGGGCTCGCGCACTGCTTCACCACGACGCCGCTCGACGAGCGCCACGAGATCCTCGGTGTCCCGTCCGTGACGCTGCGGGTGAGCGCCGACCGGCCCGCGGCACAGCTCGCGGTGCGCCTCAACGACGTCGCACCGGACGGCAGTTCACGTCTCGTGACCCGCGGCCTGCTCAACCTCACGCACCGCGAGGGGCACGAGGAGACGCTGCCGCTGGAGCCCGGGCAGGCGTACGACGTGACCGTGCCGCTGATGGCGACCGCGCACGCCTTCGCACCGGGACACCGCATCCGGGTCGCGGTCTCGTCCTCGTACTTTCCGCTGGCCTGGCCGTCGCCCGAGCCGGTCACCGTCACCCTGCACGCCTCCCCCGCCGCCGCGCTCCACCTGCCCGTACGGCCGCCGACGGACGCGGACGACGAGCTGCGCCCCTACGGGGAGCCGCAGCCGGATCTGCCGGTCGAGCTGTCCACGTCCGGTGACGGCTCCTCGCGGCGGATCGAGCACGACCCGGTCTCTGGCCGCACGGACATCGAACTCGTCGTCAAGGACGGCGAGTTCAAGGACCTCACCGACGGCCTGTGGAAGCGCGGCCACGCCGTCGACCGCTTCTCGCTCACCGAGGGCGACCCGTCCTCGGCCGTCGTGGAATGCGAGCGCACCGAGGAGGGCGGGCGCGGCGACGACTGGCACTGGAAGGTCGTCACGCACAGCCGGATGACCTCCGACAGCACGTTGTTCACCGTCGTCAACACCCTCACCGCCTACGAAGGGGACACCCGCGTCTTCGATCGCACCACGGACGCCGTGATTCCCCGGCAGGGAGTCTGAGCATGCGCAGACGCACGTTCCTCACCGGTTCGCTCGGTGTCGTCGCGGCCGCCGGGGTGGCCACGGCCACCGGGTCCGCGGCCGGCACCGGGCCCGTGATCACGGTCGGCTCCAAGCAGTTCACCGAGTCGTGGGTGATGGGAGAGCTGTACGCCCAGATCCTCCGCGCGCGCGGTTTCGACGTCGTCCTCAAGTCCAACGTCGGCAGCGCCGACCTCATCGACCGCGCGCTGCGCAACGGGCAGATCGACCTCTACCCGGAGTACACGGGCGTCGTCCTGCAGACGTTCGCGATGCCGAAGCACATGCCGACGACGGCGCACGACACGTACGTGGCGGCGAAGAAGTTCGAGGCGGGGCGCGGGATTTCACTGCTGCCGCCGACACCGTTCCAGAACCGCAACGCCGTCGCCGTGCGCACCGCCGACGCCCGTGAGCACGGGCTGAAGACGGTCGGCGACCTCAAGCGCCTGGGGAAGATGTCGTACGCCGAGTACCCCGACAACATCACGGGTCCGCTCGGCTTCGACGCCATCGTCAAGGCGTACGGGCTGCACGACATGAAGGTGCGGCCGCTCAACATCGGCCTGCAGTACCCGGCGTTGAAGAACGGGGACGTGGACGCGGCCGACGTGTTCACCACCGACCCACAGCTGCGCCGCTACGACTTCACCATCCTCGACGACGACCAGGCCATCTTCGGGTTCCAGAACGTCTCCCCCGTCGTGCGCACGTCCCTCGTCGAGAAGTACGGCGAGCGGCTCACCGAACCGCTCGACGCCGTCGACGAGTTGCTCACGGAGGAAGCCATGCAGGCCCTCAACGAGGCCGCCGCGATCATGCGGCTGAGCCCGGCGAAGGTCGCCGACCGGTTCCTGAGAGCGAACAAGCTGATATGACCGTGACCGAGGAGCATTCCACGATGCAGACCGCTGGCGCCGCCGACGACATAGTTTTCGATGCGGCGACCAAGACGTACGACGGCACGGGCGAACCCGCCGTCGACGCGCTGTCCCTGACGGTTCCGGCAGGCGAGATCTGCGTCCTGCTCGGCGCCTCCGGGTGCGGCAAGACGACCGCGCTCACCCTCGTCAACCGGCTCACGGAGCTGACGAGCGGGGACATCCGGATCGGCGGCAGCAGCATCCGTGAGCAGGACGTCATCGAACTGCGGCGCGGCATCGGCTACGTCATCCAACAGGCCGGTCTCTTCCCGCACTTGACGATCGAGGAGAACGTCGCGACGGTGCCGCAGGTGCTCGGCTGGAGGAAGCCGAAAATCGCGGAGCGCTCGCGCGAACTGCTCGAACTCGTCGGCCTTCCGCACAAGGAGTACGCCCACCGGTATCCGTCCCAACTGTCGGGCGGTCAGCGCCAACGCGTCGGCATCGCACGGGCGTTGGCGGCCGATCCGCCCATCATGCTGATGGACGAGCCGTTCGGCGCGCTCGACCCGGTGACGCGCGAGCACGTGCAGGACGAGTTCCTGAAGCTCCAGGAGCAGGTGCAGAAGACCACGCTGTTCGTCAGCCACGACATCGACGAAGCCGTTCGCATGGGCGACCGCATCGCGATCCTCGCCAAGGGCGGCAAGCTGCTCCAGTACGACACCCCGGAGCGGATCCTGCGCGAGCCGGCCGACGACTACGTGGCCCGGTTCGTCGGCACGGACCGGGGGCTGAAGGCGCTGACGCTGCGCACACTCGGCGACCTGAAGCTGGAGCCCGCGGGCAATGCGTCGGACGACGGCGCGCTGCGCACCAGTGACACCCTGCGGACCGCCCTGTCGGCGCTGATGGCGGGCGGCGCCGAGCGGCTGCCCGTCACGGACGAGGCCGGCAAGCCGGTCGGCTCCGTGACCGTCGAGCTGATACGGGAGGCAGCGTGATCTCGCTCGCCAATGGGCCCGTCATCCCCGACTTCGGCACGGTCGGTTCGTGTGTGCGCGACAACGGTGTGTTCTGCGTCGACTGGTTCACCGCGAACTTCTCCAGCGTGTTCGGACCCGCTCTCGTCCAGCATGTGCGCCTCACGGTGATCGCGGTCGGGATCGGTTTCCTGATCGCGTTCCCGCTGGCGCTGCTCGCGCACTTCCGCAAGTGGCTGGTCAGGCCGCTCGGCGGACTCACCTCGTTCCTCTACACGATTCCGCCGATGGCGCTGTTCACGCTGCTCGTCCCGGTGTCGGGCCTGTCCGTGCTCACCGCCGAGATCGCCCTGGTCTCGTACACGCTGATGGTGCTGTTCAAGTCGACGATCACGGGACTCGGTGAGGTGCCCGAGGACGTGCGCAGGGCCGGTGTCGGCATGGGGCTGACCCGGCGCGAGATCCTGTGGCGCATCGAGCTGCCGCTCGCGCTGCCCGCCGTGATCAGCGGGCTGCGGGTGGCGACCGTGACCACGATCAGTGTGGTCGAGATCGCCGCGTTCATCATCGACCAGGGCCTCGGTTCGCCGATCATCCAGGGCCTCCAGTCGCCGTTCAACACACAGTTCATCGGGGCAGGCCTGCTCGCCGTGGCGCTCGCGCTCGCCACCGACGGACTGCTCGTACTGCTCGGCAGGGCGCTCACCCCGTGGGCCAGGACGCGGAGGGCCGTCTGATGCACACCTTCCTCGCGAGTTTCTCGTTCATGGCCGACCACTTCGGCCTACTGTTCAGCCGGACCGTCGACCATCTGCTGCTCTCGGCGGCTGCCGTCGCCGTGGCCCTGGTGATCGGGGTGCCGCTCGGTGTGTGGCTCGGGCACCGCGGCAAGGGCTCGTTCCTGACCGTGAGCATCTCCAACATCGGCCGGGCGCTGCCCTCGCTCGCCCTCATCGCGATCTTCCTGGGCCTGCTCGGCATCGGGTTCGTGAACGTCATGACGGCGCTGGTCATCATGGCGATCCCGCCGGTGCTCACGCACGCGTACCTCGGTGTGGAGCAGGTCGACGCGGACCTGGTACGGGCCGCGCGCGGCATGGGGCTCACGCAGTGGCAGATCCTGTGGCGGGTCGAACTGCCGCTCGCGCTGCCGGTGTTGTTCACCGGCATCCGGATCGCCGTCGTGTACGTGATCTCCAGCGCGACCCTGGCCGCCGTCGCCGGTGGCGGTGGGCTCGGTGACATCATCCTCAACCAGGTGTCGTACGGCCTGTCCGGTGTCATCGCGGCGGCGCTGTGGGTGGCGGTGCTCGCGCTGGTCGCCGACGGCCTGTTCGGGGCCGTCGGCAACCGGCTCGCGCCGCGCGGGACCAGGCTCAAGGCCTAGCGTCCGTCGTCTGGGTCAGCGCCTAGACTCCGGCGTCGCAGCACCCTTCCCGGCGCATGAGGCGGCCCACTTCCAGCCAGTCGTCACCGGTGGCCCTCAGAGTTCTGGGGGTCACCGGTTCGAACGAGCCGACGAGGTCGGCCTGGTGGAACGGGACGCCGCCGCGCAGCACCGCCGTCGTACGGATCAGGTCGTCGAAGTCGGTGAACGGGTCGCCGTCGACGATCGTGAGGTCGGCGAGCTTGCCCTCCTCCAAGGTGCCCAGGTCGGCGTCCGCCCCGAAGACCCGGGCGGGCATCAGCGTCGCCGTGTGCAGGGCCTGGGCCGGGGAGAGGCCGCCGCGGTGCAGGGCGCGCAGCGCGAGGTGGAGGTGCAGACCGACCGGGACGAGCGGCTGGTCGGTGCCGAGCGCGATGTTCCCGCCCGCCGCGAGAACACGCCGGTAGACCGCGACCTCCCGGTCCAGCGTGGCGAGTTGGGCGGCGGTGGGCGCGGCCCCGGCGAGCTTCTCCACGGCGGCGGTGTCCCACGGTGGCATCAGCCGCGTGACCCGCGGATCGTCCGCGAGGGCCGGATCGGCGCCGATCAGCGGCTGCGCCGTGAACGGGGTGGCGATGAGATGGAAATCGCCGGTCTCCGTGTAGATCTCCTGGACGTCCTGTCCGGCGTGCCCGCTCGCCGTCGTCGCGTGCCCGAACTCCAGGCGCTGGGTTGCCTGGAGATGGGTCGTCAGGTCCTGGCCGAGCTGGATTCCCGGCGTGCACAGATGGCTGCCGCTGCGCACCCCGAGCCGCTCGTGCGCGAACTCGGCGGCCTCCTTCATCACCCAACCCGGCGCCCGCACGTAGGTCTTGACGAAATCCCAGTCCAGCGCGGCGGCCCGGTCGAGCGAGCGGCGCAGGCCCGCACGGGTGCGGTGGGCGCGGCCCATGCTGTAGGCGATGCGCGGCCCGTCGAGCAGTTCCCCGGTGGCGAGGAGCCGCGGCCCCGCGAGCGCCCCCGCGTACACGGCCTCGCGGATGCGCGCCTGCTCGTAGGCGAAGCCGCCGAGGGAGACCGCGGTCGTGATGCCGTACGCGAGTTGCAGCGCGGTCTGGCGGCCGCCGTAGGTCGACTGCCAGGGGTGGGTGTGGGCGTCGAAGAGGCCGGGGATCACGGTCCTGTCGGAGGCGTCGACGCGCTTGGCGGTCGCCTTGTTGCCCGCGCGGTGCGGGGTGACGGCGGCGATGCGGCCGCCCTCGATGGTGAGGTCGACGTCGTCGCGGACCTCGGATCCGGTGCCGTCCCAGAAGCGGCCGGCGTGCACGACGGTGTCGGCGGGGCGGGGGCGGCGGTGGTCGAGCGGGATCCGTACGGTGCGGGCGGTGCCCTTCGCCACGTCGAGGAGGCGGAGCCGGCCCGCGCTCAGGTAGAGGAGCCGTCGGCTGTCGGCGGACCAGCTCGGGTGGTCGGCGGCCTCGTCGGTGACCTGGCGGGGGTCGCCGTCCGGGGTGCCGTCGGGGCGGACGGGCAGCAGCCACAGCGCGGACTCGACGACCACGGCCATGGTGCGGCCGTCGGGCGACCAGGCGGGCCCGGAGTCGTAGCGGTCGGCGATCGAGACATGCGGGGCGACCTGGTGAACGACGGCCTTCCCGCTCTTGGTGTCGACGACGCGGATGAGGTTGTAGCCCTCGCGGAAGCGCTGGTTGAGGCGGCTGCGGTCGCACAGCGCCACGTATCTGCCGTCGGGTGACCAACAGGGTCTGCCGGGCAGTCCGCCGCTGCCCATCGGCGCGGCGAGGACACGTTCGGTGCCCGCGGCTAGTTCGCGCAGAACAAGATTGCCGGACATGTCGATGCACGCCAGGCGCTCCCCGTCGGGCGAGAGCGCGGGAAACACGCGGCCGCCCTCGGCGAGCACGGTCTCCTTGCCGCTGTCCAGGTCGTGGCGGCGTACGGAGAACAGGCCCGCCCGGTCGTCGGCGTAGACGAGCGCCTTGCCGTCGGGGGTCCAGGTCGGGGCGAGTACGTAGCGGGTCTGCGGTGCCTGGACGACCTTGCGCGGGGCGCGGCCGCCCGAAGTGGCGCCGACCCACAGGGAGTTGAGGGCGGCGAAGGCCACCTGCTTGCCGTCGGGCGACAGGGCCGGCAGGTGCGGGGAGCGGACCTGCCGGACTCCCCCGGCCTCGAAGTCGTACCGCTTGACGCGGTAGCGCGGGCGGTCGACCGGGAGCTTCGCGGTGAACGTGATCTGTTCGCCCTCGCTCGGGGCGGCGGGACGGACGAGGCGGAAGCGGCCGTCGACGGTGAGGAGCAGAGTGTCGGGACCCGTCCAGCGGGGCGGTACGGGGGCGACGTCGCCCGGGACCGCGACCGGCTTTCCGTCGACGACGAGGGTGCAGGTGGCGGTGGGTGCGGCGGTGGTCCGCAGGTAGGCGAGCGGCCCCTTGGGCCCCGGGGCCACGGCGGGCGTCATGACCTGGGCGCCGGAGTCGTCGGTGTGCTCGGTGGTGACGGCTCCGGTGCCGTCGGCGGCGACCGAGGCGAGGGTGGAGGCCTGGAGGGTCCCGGCGTCGGTGACCACTCCCCGCACGAAGAGCACGCGGGTGCCGTCGGCGGACCAGGTCGGGTCGAAGTCCTCCCAGGCACCGCCCTGCCCCGGGCCTTCCTGGCCGGGAGCGCCGGTGAGGCGGGTGAGGGTTCCGTCGCGTACGTCGATGGTCCAGATGCGGTACGGGGCGGCGTGCTCGGGGTCACCACCGCGCTCGGAGGCGAAGGCGATCCGGTGGCCGTCCGGCGACCAGGCGGGACCGCGGTCGTCCCACGGACCGTCGGTGAGCTGCTTCGGTGTGCCGCCGTCGGCGTCCACGAGCCACAGATGGAAGCCGCCGCCCTGGTAGCCGCAGACGACGAGCCGCTCCCCGTCGGGGGCGAACTGGGGGCGGGTGGGCTCGAGTTCGGGGGTGGTGAGCGGTCTCGCGGTGCCGCCCTTGCGCGGGATCGACCACAGGATGTTCTGGATCTCGGCGACGAAGCGGTCGCCAGGCGGGGCGAGGGTGGCGGCGCCGTTGGTGGCGGCGGTGAAGGAGAGCGATCCGGGGGCGGCGGTCGCGGTGGCCGATGCCGCCGCCGTCGCCGGTTCGAGAAGCGGGCCTGCGCCCGCGGCGACGGCGCCGGCCGTGGCGGTGGTGGTCTGCAGGAAGCGGCGGCGAGTGAAGGAGGGCCCGGTGGAGACGGGGGTGGTGTCGCGGGTGGTGTCCATGAGACTCCCATTGCACGGAGGGCGTGGGGCCCCACGGGGCCGAGGGGACCCGTGGGCCTTGCGGGACCGAACTGTGCGCGAGTCGAAGAAGGGACGCACAGCAACATACGTGTCACCCGCAGTGAGTCAACATGGCCGACGCCACGAACCGGGCGACGGACACCCGGGAATACCCCACCCGGTACCTCCGTTGGAGGTGTCGAGCAAGGAGGAGACAGTGGAGCAGAAGTACTACACGCACGGGACGGCCGCGGAGCGCTGGGACCGTGCCCAGATGTTCTTCGACGCGAAGGAGTACGCGAACGCCGCCCGGATCCTCGACGGTCTCGTCGAGGAGGTTCCCGAGCAGACCGGTCCCCGCCTCCTCCTGGCCCGTTCGTACTACCACTCGGCCCAACTGCGCCGCGCCGAGACCGAGTTGCGCACCATCGTGGAGCGCGACCCGGTGGAGCACTACGCCCGCCTGATGCTCGGCCGCACGCTGGAGCGCCAGGGCCGGACCGACGAGGCGGGACCGCACCTGCGAATGGCGTCGGCCCTCGCGGGCGACTTCAACTAGAAGTCACTCCGTTACGGGCACGCACTCGGCGAGCAGGTCGACGATGTCGCGCCAGGCGCGCCGCGCGTGCCGGGGGTGGTGACCTACGCCGGGGACCATGGGGTGGTCGACCGGCGGGTGGTGGAAGGCATGCAAGGCACCGCCGTAGACCGCGAGGCGCCAGTCGACGCCCGCTGCCTGCATCTCGGCGGCGAACGCTTCCCGTTGGGCGGGCGTCATGATCGGGTCTTCCGACCCGACCCCCGCCCACACGGGGCAGCGAATGTGTGCCGCCTCGCCCGGTCGGCCCGTGGTCACTGCGTTGACCGTTCCGATCGCCCGCAAGTCGACGCCGTCGCGTCCGAGTTCCAGCGCGATCGCACCCCCGGTGCCGTAGCCGACAGCAGCGATCCGGTCGGGGTCGGTCCGCGGCTCCGCGCGCAGCACCCCGAGTGCCGCGTGGCCGATGCCCCGCATCCTGTCGGGGTCGGCGAGCAGCGGCATGCACCGGGCCAGCATCTCCTCGGGGTCGCCCAGATAGCGCCCGCCGTGGAGGTCGAAGGCCAGCGCCACGTATCCCAGCTCGGCCAGGGCATCGGCTCGGTGTCGCTCGACGTCGCTGAGCCCCGTCCCCTCGGGCCCGATCAGGACGGCGGGGCGGCGGTCATCACCGGCGGGGAGTGCGAGGTGTCCGGTCATCGTGAGGGAATCGGCCGCGTACTCG
This sequence comes from Streptomyces sp. NPDC002790, assembly GCF_040295505.1. Taxonomy (NCBI): domain Bacteria; kingdom Bacillati; phylum Actinomycetota; class Actinomycetes; order Kitasatosporales; family Streptomycetaceae; genus Streptomyces; species Streptomyces sp. NPDC002790. Next base: position 109,741 of record NZ_JBEOVM010000002.1, read on the forward strand.
ACCGTACGTGTGGTTACCGTCGTCATGAGTCTGGACCGTAGTGCGCTTCCCGCCAGGTCGGGCCGGTGTTCACCGCCGGCGGACGGCGATCCGACCGCGCCGTGACTCGGCTAGCCTTGCTGAACGATGAACCGCACAGATCAGCCCGCTCAGCCCGCGCCGGCCCCCCGGCTGACCACGCCCTGGGGAGACGTCGACCTCACCCGCTTCCCGGAGAACCCCCGCGACCTGCTGCGCGCGTGGGACGCCGCGGACACGTACCTCCTGCGGCACCTCGCCGAGACGGAGACGGACCTGACCGGGGCGGTGACGGTGGTGGGCGACCGCTGGGGCGCTCTGGCCACGGCACTCACGGGGATCCCGGGCTGCACGCCGACCCCGATCTCGGACTCGTACCTCGGCCATCAGGCGACGTACGCGAACCTGACGCGGAACGAGCACGCGGGAGCGGCCCGTCTCCTCACCACGCAGGACACCCCGCCCCAGCGCATCGACGTCCTTCTGATTCGCGTCCCGAAGAGCCTCGCCCTGCTCGAGGACCAGCTGCACCGCCTGCGCCCCGCCGTGCACGCGAACACGGTGGTGATCGGCACCGGCATGGTGAAGGAGATCCACACGTCGACGCTGAACCTGTTCGAGCGGATCATCGGCCCGACGCGCACGTCACTGGCGGAGAAGAAGGCGCGCCTCATCTTCACCGAGCCGGACCCGTCCCTCACCCCGGCGCCGAATCCGTGGCCGCACACCTATCAACTCCCGTCCGGCATCGGCCCGTTGTCGTCCCGCCCGGTCGTCAACCACGCGGGCGTGTTCTGCGCGGAGCACCTCGACATCGGCACGCGCTTCCTCCTCCAGCACCTCCCCCAGGGCACCGACGCACGCACGATCGTGGACCTGGGCTGCGGCAACGGTGTCGTGGGTACGAGCGCCGCGCTCACCCACCCGAACGCGGACGTCGTCTTCACCGACGAGTCGCACCAGGCGGTGGCTTCGGCGCGGGCCACGTACGCGGAGAACGTCGGCGACCGCCCCGGCAAGGCCGACTTCCGCGTCGCCGACGGCCTCGCCGACACACCTCCCGGCTCCGTGGACCTGATCCTCAACAACCCCCCGTTCCACACCCACCAGGCCACCACGGACGCGACAGCCCACCGCATGTTCACCCAGGCCCGCGCGGCCCTCCGCCCCGGCGGCGAACTGTGGGTGGTCGGCAACCGCCACCTCGGCTACCACGTAAAACTTCGCCACCTCTTCGGCAACAGCCAACTGGTGGCCAGCAACGCGAAGTTCGTCATCCTGAAGGCAACCAAGCGCGAGCCCCGCGGCCGACGCGACTGAGGGTGTTCAGGCCCGCCCGTGCGAGACCGGCATCGGCATCAGCGGGAACAGTGCACAATGCACTCCCGTGACTGAACCGCATCCGCTCCTCGCGTACTTCACCCGCGCGTCCGACGGTGGATTCCCGCCCTGCGACGGCGGTGTGACCGTGCTGCCGCCACTGCCCGGCGGCCTGGAATGCTCCGTCGCGTTCACCGGACACGCGGTCGTCGCCACGGCCCTGCCCACCGCCGACGTACAAGGACACGCCCCCGACGGCTACGGTGCCTCCCTGGCCCCCGACTTCCTGCGGTACCTCGCCGGACCCGCCGGATGGATCGGCTGCACCGACGCGACCCTCACCGCGCGGGGCACCGGAGGCACCCCACGTCTGGCAGACCTGACGCACGACGTGACTGACCACCCACGTGTGCTCCACGCCCGCGAACTGCGGGCACATGTCGAGGTCCACGGCGACGAGCGAGGCCTCATCACCCTCGCCGACGGCCTCGCGGGACGCCGCGAGCTGAGCATCGACCTCCACGCGTCCCACGGCGGCGGCCGAGGACACGGACGCTCCCTCCTCGCCGACGCCCTCTCCCTGGTCCACGACGGCGAACCGGTCTTCGCCGCGGTGTCCCCCGGCAACGCGCGTTCCCTCCGCGCCTTCTTGGCATGCGGCTTCACGCCACTCGGAAGCGAGGTGATCCTCCGCCCAGCACGGTCGGATCGCCCCGATCACCCCGAACGCCCCGCGCCCCAAGCCTTGTAGGAACGAGGCGCTCCGGGTCACGATGCCCGCATGAAGGGTGATCTTTTCGCGAATGAGTACATGGTGCAGCCCGCCGTCGCGCCGGGCATGACCGTCCAGAACGCCAAGTCGATCCGGTATGTGATCGACGGCGAGATGATGGCCCGGCAGGGGGCGATGGTCGCGTACCGGGGGAATCTGACGTTCGAGCGGAAGGGGCAGGGCGTCGGCGGCATGCTGAAGCGCGCCGTCACCGGGGAGGGGCTTCCCGTGATGAAGGTGCGTGGTCAGGGCGAGGCATGGTTCGCGCAAGAGGCGCAGAACGTGTTCGTCGTGGACATCGAGCCCGGCGACGTGTTCACCGTCAACGGCCGCAACGTGCTCTGCTTCGACCCCACCCTGACGTACGACATCAAGACGGTGAAGGGCGCCGGGATCAGCGGCGGCGGACTGTTCAACAGCGTCTTCACCGGGCACGGCCGGCTCGGACTCGTCTGTGAGGGCAATCCGCTGGTACTGCCGGTGTCCCCGCAGCAGCCCGTGTACGTCGACACGGACGCGGTCGTCGGGTGGACCGCCGGCCTGCGCACCTCACTGCACCGTTCGCAATCGCTCGGCTCGATGATCCGCGGCGGCTCTGGGGAAGCGGTTCAACTCATGCTGGAGGGCGAGGGGTTCGTGGTCGTCCGACCCAGCGAGGCGACCCCGCAGAAGCCGCAGCAGCACTAGGGCCGTTCTGACGACATCGGAGAAGTACCGGCTCAGACGACCAGGACCCGGCGTCCTCGCGTGTGCCCGGCGTGGCTGTCGACGTGTGCCGTCGCGGCCTCGGCCAGCGTGTACGACTTCTCGACCGGGATGTGCAGCTTCCCACGCGAGATGAGTGCCACCGCCTCGGCGAGGGCTTCCGGCACGCTCCCGGCCGCGCCGGAGAACCGGACCCCGAACTCGGGCGCACCGAGGTCGGCGATGGAGATCACCTTCCGGGGGTCCCCGGTCAGTTCGACGAGTTCGGGGATCACACCCGAGCCGGCCAGGTCGAGCGCCGCGTCGACCCGGCCGAACTCCCGGACCCGCTCCACCCAGCCCTCTCCGTACGTCGTGGCGTGGGCGCCCAGACCGCGCAGGTAGTCCTGGTTCGCCGCCCCGGCCGTACCGATCACGTTGATGTCGCAGTCGCGGGCGATCTGCGACACCGCCGAACCCACTCCCCCGGACGCGCCGCTGACGAGCAGCGTCTGACCCGGCCGGACGCCGACCTCACGGATGAGGCGCAGCGCGGTCTCCACCACGGAGGGGTACCCCGCGGCCTCTTCGAACGTGAGCCCATCCGGCATCCGCGCCCAGGCCGTGAGCACCGCGAACTCGGCGTAGGTGTCTACGCCTTCACCGAACACGCGGTCCCCGACCTCGACCCCTTCGACGCCCTCGCCGACCTCGTCCACCACGCCCGCGGCGTCCAGCCCGACCCCGGAGGGCAATTCGGTCGGGTGGGCGCCCAGGACCTGCCCCTCGCGGATCCTCCAGTCGACGGGGTTCACACCGGCCGCACGCACGGCGATGCGTATTCGGCCCGGGCCCGCGTGGGGCTCCTCGGCATCGATCAGGTGCAGCACGTCCGGGCCGCCGAACTCGTCGAAGCTCACTTTTCTCATACCGTCGAACGTAGCACTAACGGTTAGGTTTTCACGACCGATAGCTTTTCAAAACTGTTCCAAGCACGCATCTGCTAGCGTGCGGGCATGACCGAGCCGCAGTCCGGACGTCGCGAGCGCAAGAAGGCCGCGACCCGCCAGAACATCGCCGAGACCGCCCTGCGGCTCTTCCTGGATCGCGGGTACGACGCCGTGGGTATCCGAGACGTGGCCGCCGAGGCCGACGTCGCCGTCACCACGGTCTTCTCCCACTTCGCCTCGAAAGAGGCCCTGGTGTTCGAGCAGGACCAGAACTTCGAGCAGCGCCTCACGCGGGCGGTCACCGACCGGGCGCCGCACGACCCGCTCGTCCCCGCCCTGCGCCACGAGATCGAGGCCCTGGTCCGGCACTGCACATCGGACAGCGCCGCACCGATCTGGCAGATGATCGAGTCGTCGTCGGCCCTGCGGGAGTACGAGGAGTCGATGCGGCTGCGGCACGCGGAGTCGCTGGCCGCGGCCATCGCCGACGACCCCGAACTGCCGTACACCACCACGGCCTGCCGGACGATCGCGAGATTCGTGATCGACGCGTTCGCGCTGGCCCGCGAGGCGGCCGATCCGGACTCCGCACTCGACGAGACCTTCCGGATGATCGACGCCGCCTGGGCGGCCTGCCGCCCCGTCACGACCTGAGCGGGCCAGGAGCCGCCGCCAAACCGGCTGGAAGTCGGCGCGCGGTGCGCTCGCGTGTTCCTCGCCAACAGCGGCTTCGTCGCCGCGCCCGAGAAGACCTGCCACGCCCGATCCGGCGCCGACGGTCGCGTACGTACGGCGGCTCCGCCAGAATGTGGCCGATGGCAGCGACGGCCGACCCCACTCCCGACGCCGCCCCCGGAGTCCGGCTCTCGTCGGCGCGCGGGCGGTGGATCCTCGCGTGTGTGGTGCTGGCCTCCGGCATGGCCATGCTCGACGGGACGGTCGTCAATGTCGCCCTCCCGACCATGGGGCGGGACCTCGGCGCCTCTCTGTCCGCGCTGCAATGGGTCGTCAACGCCTACATGTTGACGCTGTCCGCGCTACTCCTGTGGGGCGGCGCGATGGGCGACCGGATCGGCCGCCGACGGGCGCTCGTCCTGGGCGTGGCATGGTTCGCGGTCGCCTCCGCGGCGTGCGGGCTGGCGCCGAACGAGGGCGCGTTGATCGCGGCGCGGGCGCTGCAAGGAGTCGGCGGGGCGCTGCTGACACCCGGATCGCTGGCGTTGGTGCGGTCGGTGTTCCATCCCGACGACCAGGCGCGGGCGGTGGGCGCCTGGTCGGGGCTGACGGGCGTGGCGGGGGCGCTCGGACCGTTCCTCGGCGGGTGGCTGATCGATGGGCCCGGGTGGCGGTGGATCTTCCTCATCAATGTGCCGATCGCCGTGGTCGTGCTGGTCATCGCGGTGCGGTACGTGCCCGAGAGCCGGGACACCGCGGCCGCGGACGCCCCGTTCGACCAGGTCGGCGCCGTGCTCGCGGCGGTGTGTCTGGCCGGGGTGAGCTACGCGCTGATCGGGTCCTCGGGCGGCACGTTCTCCGTGGCGACCGGCCTCGCCGCGCTCGTCGGGGTCGTGGCCGGTGTCGCCTTCGTGGCCGTGGAGCGGCGGCGGGCCGCACCGATGCTGCCGCCGTCACTGTTCCGCTCGCGCCTGTTCAGCGCCGCGAACGCGATGACACTGTGCCTCTACGCGGGCATCGGCGGCATCCTGTTCATGCTGCCCGTCCATCTTCAAGTCGCCCTGGGCTACGACGCGTTGGAGGCCGGGGTGGCCACCTTGCCGGTGACGGCGCTGATGCTGCTGCTGTCGCCGAGGGCCGGAGATCTGGCTCGCCGGGTGGGGCCGACGCCGCCGCTGGTCGTGGGGCCCGCCATCGCCGCGATCGGGGTACTGCTGATGCTGCGGGTCGGTCCGGGGTCGTCGTACGCGGCCGATGTGCTGCCCGCGGTCGCCGTTCTCGGGCTCGGCATGAGCCTCTTCGTGGCCCCGCTGACGACGACGGTCCTCGCGTCGGTGGAACCGGAGCACGCCGGTCTCGCCAGCGGCGTCAACAACACGGCGGCGCGGGTCGCGCAGCTGTTGGTGGTGGCCGCGCTGCCGCTGGCCGTCGGCCTGTCGGGCGATGCCTATACGCGGCCCGAGGCCGTGGACACGTCGTTCCACCGGGCGGCGGCCGGCTGCGCCGTGCTGTTCGTGCTGGGCGCCGCCACGGCAGCCCTGTTCATCCGGCCACGTGCGGTGCGCCCACGCCTGAAGGACGCACCCCGCCCCCAGTGCCGCTCCCATCTCGGCGTCTCCGCGCCGGCGTTGGAACCGGGCAGCGAGCAACGACCGTAAATGCACGCACAATCCGGGCGCCGGCCGTCGGGAGCGGCTCACCGGTCGCTGTCCGCAGGCCTCCCCGGTCGTTCCGACAGCGGGGACGCCGCGCGGAGTTCGGGGCCGCGCAGGCTCAGAAGCTCCTCGAACTCCCGCATGCGGCCCGCCTGGTACGCGGCGATGCTCTCCGGGTCGTACGCGTAGAAACCGGCATGGTCCTGGAGGCCGCGGCGGTGGGTCGCCATGTTCTCCTCGACGACGGCCGGCGCGCGGAACCGGTCGCCGAGCTGGGCGGTCAGGTAGCGGGAGGCGTAGTACAGGATGTCTCCGCCACCCCAGTCGATGAATTCCAGCGGGCCGAGCACGGAGAAGCGCGTTCCGAGGCCCGCGCGTACCGCCAGGTCGATGTCGGCCGCGGTCGCGACGCCCTCCTCGACCATGCGGGCGGCCTCGTTCATCACGAGGGCCTGGAGCCGGGGGACGATGTAGCCGGCCGCGGGGCCGCAGACGACGGGGATCTTCCCGATCCGGCGCAGCAGTTCGGTCATCCGCTCCACCTGCGCGGGGTCGGTACGGTCGCTGCGGCTGACCTCGACGAGGGGCATGAGGTCGGCGGGGTTCAGCCAGTGCGCATTCAGGACCCGGCTCGCGTCGCCGACCAGGTCGGCGATCTCGGTGACGAGGAAGGTCGAGGTCGTCGACGCGATGAGCGCGTCGGCCGCCACATGCGCGTCGACCCACGACAGGATGTCCCGCTTGACCTCGATGACCTCGGGCACGGCCTCGAACACGACGTCCGCCTCGGCGAGCCGGGCCTGTGCCGCTTCGCGATCGCACACAGCGAGCGTCGCCGGTCGCCCGGAACCGGCCTCGCATCGCAGGCGCGCCCTCACCTGTTGCTCGGCCGCCTTCCGGTAGTGCGCCCGGTCCTCGTCCGCCTCCTTGACGTCCGCGAGGGTGACATCGAGCCCCGCGGTCAGGAAGGCACGCGCGATGCCCTGCCCCATGCGCCCGGCGCCGACCACCACCACGTCGATACGTCGCTCCGTGTCCGTCATGCCGGCACCCCTTCGTGAAGCAGCTTGGTCAGTGCAGGACGGGAGAGCCGGTCCAGGCCGAGGGACTCCAGCGTGCGTCCTTCGGCGTACAGGTCCTTGCCGGTGACGGCGGACGCGACGCTCAACAGGCCCTGCGCGACGGGGGTGTTGACGTCGGCCCAGCGCCCCACCGACACGAGGAACGACAGGCCGAGGCGGGTGTCCTCCAGCATGTAGCGGTGGCCGAGCAGGTCGATCCGCTCCCGCCAGTCGCCGCTGTCCGTGAGCCGTTCGTGGGCCGCGCGGCCGTACATCCACTCGTCGCCGTCCGCCGCGTAGTGATCGGCGAGCGGGAAGTGCGGGGCCGCGTAGCCGAGCGCTTCGCGGACCGCGACCCGTTCGGCGTCCAGGGCGTCGGTGACCCGCCGGACGGACGGCTGGGTTCCTTCGTTGTGGATGTCCCAGGACGAACTGTGCTCCAGGGGACCGGCGTTCATGAGGATGAGCGGAGGATGGATCACAGGACCGGCATTCATGAGCGCGCCGCTGAGGCTGTCCTCGACCGGCTCGACGGACGGATAGGCCTCCCGCAGCACGCGGAACGCGGCGTCGGACGAGCGGGCGGGGAAGACGCCGGTGGGCAGCCGCGTCGCATACCCGCTCACGACCACCTCGTACGGTCCGTGCGTACGCGCCAGATAGGGCAGCGTGCCGGTCTCGGCGAACGCGACGTCCGCCGTGTTGCCCGCTTGCGCCATTGCCTTCGCGAAGAGCATCGTTCCGAACGTGCCCGGCGGCAGGAACACCACCTGCCCGTCCTGGAGCAGCGGCGCCACCCGGGCCGCCAGGTCCTCGTGCACGGTGGCCGGCAGCGGTACGACGACGAGTCGCGCGCCGCGTACGGCTTCCGCGAGGTCCGCGACGGGCTGGATGACCCCCGCGCGTGCCGCGTCGCTCACCGGTACCTTCCTGCTGCCGCGGTGATCGCGAACCGCGAGGGCGCCGAGCTCGCGCAGTCCGTCCAGCGCCTTGGCGTCCCGCCGCCACCAGCGCACGGTGTGGCCGTTCTCCGCGAGTTCCGCCGCCGCGGCGAAGCATCCGTGCCCGCCGCCGAGAATGGTGATGTCCATGTGTGCTTCCGTTCCCTTCAGTTGAGCGTACGAAGCGTGGTGTCCGGTTCCTGCGCGGCGAGCCGTTCCTCGCGTGCGAGGCTGCGGCGGAAGTGTGCGCAGCCGCGCCACAGCAGCACGATGCTGCCGACCGAAGCGACGCCGTACACGAGTGACAGGGACGTACCGATGCGCTCGCTCGACCCGAGCAGTTCGTCGGTGACCAGCGCGACGAGCGTCGTGCCGAGGCCCACGGCGGTGAGGTTCGAGATGAGCAGGAAGACGGCGGACACCTGGGCGCGCATCTGGTTCGGGCTGAGCACCTGCATCGCGGCGGTGGACGCGGGCATCGGGAACGAGGCGAAGAACATCGTCACCACGAGCAGCGCCAGCGACAGCCACAGGGGTCTGACGTGCGGGAAGACGATGACCGGGACGAGCATGCCGATCGCGCCGATGACACCGGCGCGCATCGCCCCGTCCGGGTGACCGAGCTTGGTGAGCCGGTCGACCAGCCATCCGCCGAAGAGCACTCCTGAACCGTTGGCCAGCAGGACGACACCGCCCAGCACATAGCCGACCTCGGTCGCGCTCAGTCCGAACGCGCGCATGTAGAAGGCCGGCAGCCACGCCATGAGGCCGAGCAACACCATCGCGTAGCAGGAGAATCCGGCGTAGTGACAGATGAACGTCCGGGCATGGCTGCGCAGGAACGTGAACACGTCGCGCATGGCCACCTTCCGTACGGCTCCCGCGGAGTCCCGTGCCAGTCCGCGCCGCACCGGGTCGCGGACCGTCAGCAGGAACACGAGCGCGACGAGCAGTCCGGGCAGACCGATGACGAAGAACGTCAACTGCCAGGCGCGCACGTCGCCGACGAGCGGCAGGGACACCTGGTCGACGTCCTGGAGCAGCCCGATGACGTACCCGCCGATGATGAACGCGGTGCTGCCTCCGATGAACGAGCCGAGCGAGTAGATTCCGGCCGCCCGGCCCAGCCTGCTCTTCGGAAACATGTCGGCGAACATCGAGTACGCGGACGGGGTCAGCGACGCCTCGCCCACCCCCACCCCGACGCGGGCCAGGAACATGTGGGCGAACCCCTTGCTCAGCCCGGAGAGCGCAGTGGCAAGGCTCCACAGCGCGATGCCGATGGAGATGATCACGGGGCGCGAACGGCGGTCGGCGAGCGCCGCGATGGGCAGCCCCATCACCGAGTACAGGACGGAGAAGGCGAGCCCGCTCAGGAGACTGAACTGCGTGTCTGTCAGGCTGAGATCACGCTTGATGGGTTCGATCATCAGCGACAGGGCCTGCCGGTCCACGAAGGACAGGACGTAGGCGGCCGTGCAGATGCCGACGATGTAATTCTTGTACCGCTCGGACATACGGGGTGCGGGTTCGAGGTCGGTTTCGGACAGCTGCGACTGCTCGGTCATGGGACGGCGCCTCATCGGGTCTGGGTGCGACGAGTTGAACCGGATCAACGAGTTGAGAGGCTAGCCACGCCCAACTCGGCCAGCCATCCCGGGAATCCCGGTGCGGGGTCGGGGATTTCCCGCATCACGTGGGGCGGGAAAGAGCCGGCCCGCGGAGGTCCTAGAGTGGGGGCGGTCTTGAAACAGCAAGGAAATGGGGCACACGTGGTCGACATGGCAGCCGCGGCGCAGAAGGTCTTCGACCGGTACGACGTCGACGGGGACGGGCAGTTGACTGCCGAAGAGTACCGGCAGGTCGTCGCGGAGCTCGGTGACACGGGTGTCACCACGGAGGCTGCGCAGGCCCTCATCGACACCATCGACACCGACGGCGACCGGCAGGTCTCGTTCGAGGAGTTCCGGGCCTCGATGGGGCTCTGATCCCCGACACACCAGTCGCACCCACCTGTGCCCCCGTATCTGCGGATACGGGGGCACAGGTGTGTGCGGGCTTGGTGTGTCGGTCGCTGGGAGTAGGTCCTGCGCCCGAGGCGTGCGTCGCGCCTGCCTGGCTAGGGTCGGCCCGCATGGAGACCACAGGAATTGTTCGCCGCCCGAGGGCGGAGCGAACGCGCGATGCTCTGGAGCGGCTCGCCACCGAACGGGACGTATGGGTGTCGTCGGCTCACCCCGAGCACGGCCCGCACCAAGTGCCGCTGTGGTTCCTGTGGGACGGGCGGGCGGTGTGGCTGTGCACCGGCGCCACGTCCGCGACCGCGCGAAACGTCGGCGTGGAACCGCGCGTGCACCTGTCGCTGCCGGACACCTTCGACGTACTGCTCGTCCAAGGTGAGGCGGAGTGTTTCCCGGACCAGGAAGTACCGGAGGGCGCGGCGGACGCGTTCACGGACAAGTTCGGGTGGGATCCGCGCGCGGAGGACGGCGACTTTCTGTACGTACGCGTGGCCCCGCGGACGGTACGCGCCTGGCGTGGCGAGCCGGAACTGCGCGGACGCGTCATCATGCGGGACGGAGAGTGGCTGGAATAACGGCCGCCCCTCGGTCCACGCCGGGCCCGAGTTCCCCGCGAAGACCTTGACACGCTCACGACCACTTGTATGGTCTAGTCCAAGCAACGGCCGTTCAGCTCAAGGGAGTTCAGGGTTCACCCGCGCCATCCGCCGGGTGGACTCCCTCCTGCCTCCACCTTCGCGCCTCTTGGCCCCACCCTCGAGAGGCCGACCCGGGCGTGCGCCCCCACTTCACGCACGCCCCGGGAAGACCTGAAGTGAAGGAGTACGCATGAACGCCAGAAGGAAGACCGCCGCACTCATCGGCGCGGCCCTCGCCCCGGTCATCGCCATCAGCCTTCCCGCCGGTTCGGCGAGCGCCCACGGCTACATCTCCACCCCGCCCAGCCGGCAGGCGCAGTGCGCGGCGGGCACCGTCTCCTGCGGTGAGATCACCAACGAACCGCAGAGCGTCGAAGGCCCCAAGGGGCTGACGAGTTGCAGCGGCGGCAACAGCCGGTTCGCCGAACTCGACGACGACTCCAAGGGCTGGCAGGTCACTTCAGTCTCCCGTAACACCACCTTCGAGTGGAAGCTGACGGCGCAGCACGCCACCAGCACCTGGGAGTACTTCGCCGGTGGTCAGGAGATCGCCGAGTTCAACGACAACGGCGCGAAGCCCGGCGCCACGGTCACCCACGACGTCGACTTCGGTTCCCTGACAGGGCATCAAAAGGTGCTGGCCGTCTGGAACATCGCCGACACGGCGAACGCCTTCTACGCCTGCATCGACGTGAACGTGGGCGGCTGAGCGAGCACCTCGGTACGGCGGCGCCGCGGGTCTTCCCCCACGGCGGGCCCCGCCCGGCCCGTCACGGCCCACGGCGCCGCACCCCCACCCCCACCAACCCCCCACCACTCTCCCTCGATCGGAGTGCTTCGCCATGCGCTTCCGCATGCTCACTCTGCTGTCCGCGACCGCATCCGCCGCCACCCTCGGGGCACTGGCCCTGGCCGGCCCCGCGTCCGCCGAAAAGGTGGACGCGCAGGCCGACTTCGTCGTCAGCCAGAGCCAGTTCGACCAGATGTTCCCGGGCCGGAACTCCTTCTACACGTACGAAGGCCTGACCGCCGCCCTCAGCGCCTACCCGGGGTTCACCGGCACGGGCAGCGACACCGTGCGCAAGCAGGAGGCCGCCGCCTTCCTCGCCAACGTGAGCCACGAAACCGGCGGCCTGGTCCACGTCGTCGAGCAGGACACCTCCAACTACCCGCACTACTGCGACAGTTCGCAGTCGTACGGCTGCCCGGCGGGCACCGACAAGTACTACGGACGCGGCCCGATCCAGCTCAGCTGGAACTTCAACTACAAGACCGCGGGCGACGCGCTCGGCATCGACCTGCTCAACAACCCCGACCTCGTGCAGAACGACGCGGCCGTCGCCTGGAAGACCGGCCTGTGGTACTGGAACACGCAGACCGGCCCCGGCACCATGACCCCGCACAACGCCATGGTCGACGGAGCCGGATTCGGCGAGACCATCCGCAGCATCAACGGCACCCTGGAATGCAACGGGGCGAACCCCGGACAGGTCCAGAGCCGTATCGACAACTACAAGAAGTTCAGCCAGGTACTCGGTGTCGACCCGGGCGCCAACCTGAGCTGCTGAACCGAGAACACCGCCGTCGGTGAGACGGCGTCGCGCGCCCGTGGCGGAACCCCCGCCACGGGCGCGCTTGCCTCTTCGCGTCCTGGACGACACACGGCGGAAGGGTGTGCCGAAGCGGTTGTCGGGAAACCGTCCCGAAGTGCGCCGAGTGATCAATGTGCGGAGACTCGGCCCTGACGAGCAGAGATGAGGACGACAGGGAGAGGCGGCATCGGCACGTGGCCCACACACCTTCCGACGGCCCGACCGGCGGCCCGAGCACCAGAGGCCGCAAGCGTATGCCGGAGACAGTCGCGGGCATGCCCCAGCACGTACGGGAGGAACTCGCCCGCCGCCTGCGGCGCACCAAGCGGGCCTACCGCAAGCAGGACGTCCAGGTCGTCGAGAAACCGCTGCTCAAGCGGGCTGTCAGCGCCTCGGCGCTCGGCAACTGCATGGAGTGGTTCGACTTCGGCGTCTACAGCTATCTCGCCGCGACCATCGGCAAGGTGTTCTTCCCCGGCGCCTCCCCTGGCGCCCAGCTGATCTCGTCCTTCGCAACATTTGCTGCCGCATTCGTGGTGCGACCGCTCGGCGGCCTCGTGTTCGGGCCGCTCGGTGACCGCATCGGGCGGCAGAAGGTGCTCGCCACCACCATGATCATGATGGCGGCCGGAACATTCTCGATCGGACTCATCCCGAGCTACGAGACGATCGGAATGGCCGCTCCCATTCTTCTGCTCGTCGCCCGAATGGTGCAGGGCTTCTCGACCGGTGGCGAATACGGCGGAGCCACCACCTTCGTCGCCGAGTATTCGCCGGACCGACGACGTGGCTTCCTCTCCAGCTGGCTCGACTTCGGCACCTTCGTCGGGTACGCCCTGGGCTCCGCGCTCGTCACCGTGCTGAACGCGGCTCTGTCGGACGACCAGATGTTGTCCTGGGGCTGGCGCCTGCCGTTCCTGATCGCGGGACCGCTGGGGATCATCGGCCTGTACATGCGGCTGAAGCTGGAGGAATCCCCCGCCTTCCAGCAACAGCTCGACGACCACGAGAAGAACCTCGCGCAGGACTCGGTCGGCAGCGAGTTCAAGACCATCGTCCGCGCACACTGGCGCCCCCTGCTGGTGTGCATGGGCCTGGTCCTGCTCTACAACGTCACGAACTACATGGTCACGGGCTATCTACCGACCTATCAGACGGAAACGCTCAACCGCTCCAGCGGCTCGGCGGACGTCCTGGTGCTCATCGGCATGGTGTGGATCGTCATCCTCATCACCTTCCTCGGGCGCCTCAGCGACCACATCGGCAGGCGCCCCCTGTACGCGGGCGCGGCGATCGCCATGATCTTCCTCGCCGTCCCCGCCTTCCTCCTCATCAAGTCGGCGGGCACCTGGCCACCCATCTTCGGCGTGCTGATCCTGTCCACACTCCTCGCGTGTTTCGCGGCGCCGAGCGCCGCCACGCTGCCCGCGCTGTTCCCGACCGCGGTGCGGTACGGGGCGATGGGCATCGGCTTCAACTTCGCCGTGGCGGCGTTCGGAGGCACCACCCCACTGGTGACGGAGGCGCTGGTGAACGCGACCGGGAACAAGCTGATGCCCGCCTACTACTTGATGGCGGCCGGGGTCATCGGCCTGATCACCGTCAAGTTCCTGCCGGAGAGCGCACAGTTGCCGCTCAACGGCTCCCAGCCGATGGTCGGCTCGGCAGAGGAACAGAAGGAACTGATCGACACGTCACAGGACTTGTACCGATACGCCAAGGAAGAGTCCTCGACACACTGAGACGCACTGAGACGCACTGAGACGCCACTGACCGACTTCATCGCGCCCCGCCCCGTCACGCCACCGCATTGCGAGCGACGTAGACGGTGTTGGTCGAGGCCCCGCCCTGAAGTGGGTTGTCGAACTCGACGACGTGTGCGGAGGTCTCCACGAAGGCCTTCGCGAGCACCGAGCCGAACTCGTCGTCCGGCGGGTCGTTCGACCACAGCGCGAACACTCCGCCGGGAAGGAGCAGTTCGGCCAGCGCGGTCAGACCTTCCTGGCTGTAGAGCGCTGCATGGCTGGGGTGCAGCACGTGCCGCGGCGAGTGGTCGACGTCCAGCAGGATCGCGTGAAAGCGCCGACCGGGAGTCTCGGGGTCGAACCCGCGCGGGGCCGCACCGGCGCCGTCGTCCGTGCTCCCCGCCGCCATCGCGAAGAAGTCCCCGTGCACCAATCGGCACCGGGGGTCAGACGCGATGGCCTCGCCCAGGGGTACGAGCCCGCGCCGATGCCAGTCGATCACCTCCGCGAGCGCGTCGACGACGATCAGCGAACCCACCCGCGGATCGTCCAGCGCCGTACGGGCCGTGTACCCGAGCCCGAGCCCGCCCACGACGACGTCGAGCTGCCCCTCACCCGACCCGGCCAGACCGAGTCGGGTGAGTTCGACCTCCCCCTTGGTGAAGAGGCTGGACATCAGATACTCGTCACCGAGCTTCACCTCGTAGACGTCCTGGCCCGACACCGGGTCCCGCCGCCTTCGCAGGCTGATCTCGCCCATGGGCGTCGGACGCCAGTCGATCTCCTCGAAACGTGCGCTCATCCTGGGTCCTTCTCTGTCGTTGCGCGCTGCCGCCGGCGGATATGGGGTGCGCCCCAGGAACGTACCCCTGCCGCATGGTTCACCCATGCACCGCCGGCCGGAGGTTCCTCAGGCCGCCGTCAGCGACGCCAGCGCGCGGTCCATCGCGGCGGTGAACTCTTCCGGCGTCAGCGACAGCCGGGCCTTGACGTCCCGGCTCCACTGGTCGGCGAGGACCTCGGTGGAGCCCGCCTCGACGCCGTCGAGCGCCGCGTCTGCCAGGTCCGCAGGCGCGAGCTTGGCCACCGGCCAGCCGGAGGCCATGTCGGTGTCGGCCAGGCCGAGGTGCACCGCCGTCACGAGCGTGCCCTGCTCGGCCAGCTCCAGGCGGACGCCGTTGGTCATGGCCCAGGCGGCGGCCTTGGTCAGGTGGTACGCGTTGGCACCCGCGCCCCCGAACCACGACATCGCGGAGAGGACGTTGACGATCGCGCCCCCGCCGTTCCCGGCGAGCGCCGGCGCGAACTCCCGGATCATTCCCAGGTGGCCGAACATGTTGGTCTCCAGTTCGAGCCGTACCGCGTCCAGCGAACCGGTCACCAGGTCGGTCCCCGTCTGGATCCCCGCGTTGTTGACGAGCAGCGAGACGTCCGGGGCGGCCTCGGCGGCGGCCCTCACGGATGCGGGATCGGCGATGTCGAGGGGCAGCACCTCGACCCCGGGCAGGTCGACGGTCTCCGGACGGCGGGCCGTCGCGTAGACCTTGCGGGCGCCCCGTTCGAGCAGGCGCTGGGCGAAGGCGCGGCCCAGGCCGCGGTTGGCTCCGGTGACGAGGGCGACTGAGTTGTTGATGTCCATGTCCGGTACGCTAAAACCTGACGCTGACGTCAGAGGCAAGCGCCGCCCGCCAGGATCAGGGTGAGAGGGATCACATGACCGTCACAGAGTCCGCGGCCGAGCGGCTGATCCGCATCGGCGAGGTGGCACGGGGTGCCGACGTCTCCGTACGCGCCGTGCGCTACTACGAGCAGCAGGGGCTGCTCGTCGCGGAGCGCAGCCCCTCCGGCCAGCGCCTCTACCGGCAGGACGCCATCTCCCTGGTCCGCTTCTTCCAGCGGATGTACGCCGCCGGCCTGACCAGCCGAAGGATCACGGAACTCCTCCCGTGTTGGGACTCCGGGCACACCGACGCCGAGCAACGCGCCATGCTGCGCGCCGAGCGCGACCGCATCCAGGCCAAGGCCGACGACCTCCAGGCCGCCCTGGACCGCCTCGACGAGGTCATCGCGATCACGGACACGCATCCGTAGGCACGGTCGACGACCGGACGCCGCACCGCGATCTACGGCCGGAGTGCTCGCCCTCAGAACGGCCCCGAACTCACCGCACCACGACCGGCACCGTCACCCTCACCGTCTGGGGTCGGGTCCCGTGGCGCGCCTGGTGCACGTCGCGGTACGAGCCGTCAGCCCGGCGCCGCTGGTACACCAGCGTCAGCCGTGCCGCGCCCTTGCGCAGCCCGCGCAGCGTCACCGTGCCGTCCTCGACGCGTACCGACGCCTGCCCGGCCGGCCGCAGTTCGGCCCGCACCCGATTCCCCGGCGCCGACAGGTCGAACGCGGCGCCCGCGGCACTGCGCACCGCACAGGCGACGTCCACCGTCTCGCCCACGCGCACCGCGGCCGGTCGGGCGGTGAGCGTGAACGGCGCGGTTCCGGTGGGCACGGGTTCGTCGCCGGTGGACTGGTCGATGGTGAGCAGCGGGCGGCCCGCGGCGTCCACGTGGTGGTCGTCGATCCGCAGCCGCTCGGTGTAGACGACTCGGTCGGGCGACGTGGGCGACGTACGGCCGTGGTGCACGTAGTACAGCTCGCGGCCGTCCGGCGATGAGGTCTGACTGCCGTGGCCGGTGGAGTACATCCCGACGTCGGGATTCTGCGAGAGCACCGGGTTGTTCGCGTATTTGCGCCACGGGCCCAGCGGATGCTCCGCGACGGCGTAACCCACCCCGTAGTACTCGTTCTCGAAATTGTTGGCTGAGTACGTCAAGTAGTAGACGCTGCGCCGCTCACCGGCGTGGACGTACGTGTGCCGCCAGGCCGTGGAGCCCTCTTCCCAGCGGCGGTCCTTCTTCGAACCACCCGACGTCTCATGGTCGTTGACGTGTGCGTCCTCCCACGGCTGGGGGTCGGCCGCGTAGGTGAGGACCGGCACGAACCCGTCCCGGCGCCGCGCATCGGATTCGGTCCCCGCGTTGGCGTCGACGTAACGGGGCTCAACGGTTGGCATGGTGGCGCCCTCGGGATCCCGCCACCAACCCGTAGTCAGCTCGACGGCGGCGATATTGGACTCCTCGACGTACTTGCCGAGCCGGGTGTCCCAGACCCAGTTGCGGTAGGCGTTACTGGAGAAGTACAGATAGATCCGCCCTTCGTCGAAGAGCAGGTTCGGGTCGATCATCGGGATGTAGGAGCCCAGCGGCGCGGTGCGCCCCTCCTCCTCGGTGGCCGGCGGGGTGAGCTGGTCGGCTCCCATGATCAGATTGACGTCGTGGTAATCCGGCTTGTACGGGTGGTAGTCGAGCGGCCGGTCGTCGATGTTGCGGAACGGACCATCGGGCGTCCGGGAGACGGCGACCCCGATCGAGCACGGCTCCTCGAAGTCCGCGTAGCCGAAGTACTGTTCGGAAAGCGCGCTGCCCATGCGGGCCGCATAGAACAGGTAGTACAGACCGGTGTCGGAGTTCCGATACACCTCCGGCGCCCAGAACCAGTCCTTGCCCCACTGCTTCGGGTCATCGGCGCGCAACGCACCGCCGGGCAGCCGCTCCCACGTCGACAGGTCGGGCGAGCGGTGCACACCGAAGTAGAAGCCGTCGTCCGAACCGCCCGTGCAGTACGCGTAGTAGTAGCCGCTGGGCTCGTCGAACAGCACGTAGGGGTCGCCGCCCGACGTCGTCGCGTCGTTGACGTACGTGGCGTCGGTGACGGTGGACGCGTGCGCACCACGGGCGGGCCGCCGCTCGGCGGCAACGGCGGCGCCGGGCACGAGCACCGCGGCGGCGAGGGCCAGCGTCCCACCGAGGACGGCACGTCTGGCGGGCGGGAACGAGGGGCTTGCCGGCTCGCGGCTCATGACGGCACCTTCTTCTTCAACGGTACGGCGGACAAACGAGGTTGGGGCCCTCGGTCAGCAGCCGCCACAGTTGTAGAACGTCACGTCCCAGTGGTTTCCCTCGTCCGCGTACACGTTGCCGGACGTGGCCTTGTACTGCGGAGCGCCGTCGCCGCGCAGACCGATGTAGGTGAAGTGGTTCTTGACGTAGCTCGTGACGCAGGTGTTCTTACCGAAGTCCAGCTTGTAGCCGTTCCAGTGCGAGTACGTGCCGCTCGCGTGGCCGGTCTCGGTGCCACCCGTGATGTTGAGCGCGCACCCACTGGCTGTCTTCAGCGTCTGGGCTCCCTGGGCGGTGGCGAGATTGAGCTGGTCGAACGATGTGCACGTGGACACATTCCGGTCGGAACAGCCGCCGGACGACGACCAGGTGATCCCGACCGACCTGAACATCGACGTCGCCGTCGCATGCGAGATCTTCGTGGCGGCGAACGCGTCGGTCGAGTTCGCCAGTACGCCGAACCCGGGGGCGACGAGAGCGCCCGTGGTGAGGGCGAGTGCGGTGAGCGCGGAGCGGATACGCATGGGGAATCGCGGCCCTTCCTGCCAGTGCCTGAACGGGGTGTGACAACTGTGACGCAGGTGGATCGGCACAGATCGTGCCAGGGTCTACGCGCGTGCGGAAGACCCGGCAGCGGGTGGAACTGCCAGTCGGGCCAGGGCGGTTACCCCAAACCTATCGCCCTACGACCGCCACCCCGCCCTCGTCGCCGCCCGGCACGGACCCGATGGTGCCGCAAGCTGTGACGATACTCTTCGCTCGCGGGTTGCAGGTGACCTTCCACAGGTAGACCCTGTCCTGCCCGCCGTCGCCCAGCATCTGCTGCCAGCGCGGGTCTGTCAGATCGGGTACGACGTCCAGTCGCGATTGGGTGACCTCGATGTGGTAGGGGGCTCTGGTGGCGGCAAGTTCCGCGTGTGCGTGCCAGATCAGCGCGTCGCCCGCAGTACTGCCTGCCTGGGGCGGCGACAGCGGCACCTTCCTGCAGCCCGCGGACCGTGAACTGTTCGTCGAACTCCGGGTGTCCGATGCGCAGGTCGTCAGGGCCACCGAAGGCACGCGAGACGCGGCCTGCACGGCGTACGGAGAAGTCGCCGACAGAGTAGGGAAGTTGTGTGGCCCACGCGGCGACGACCATCGGTTTGCCACTGTCGTCGTCGCCCGCTCCAGGGAACGACAAACGGGGCACGGTGGCCTGGAAGGAGCAGGCAGGGCGGCCGAGGTAAGTGCCGTAGCAGTAGTCGGAGGCAAGTCGTTCCGGGGCCCCGCCGGGCGGGAACGGCTCGTCACGCATCAGCCTGGCGATGTCCCCGTTCCGGGGGCGCTCGATGAGCTGCCAGCCGAGCCGCTTCGTGAACTGGTCGTACTTGCCCAGCTCCCCGCGCCGCTTTCGGCGCCGCCAGAGCGAGGAGACGACGCCGAGCAGCACGACGAGGACCGCCGTAACCATGAACTCCTGCACGCTGTCGGACTGCGTCACCCCTCCCCTTGCCCGGCGCCGCTTCGCCCGGCGGGGCCGACGGTACGCAGAATGCCCTGGGAGTCTCAAACGCGCTCGGCGGTCCGTCGTCGATCTAGCCGCGATACGTCTCCAGCAACCGCAACCACACCTCGCTGATCGTCGGATACGCCGGTACCGCGTGCCACAGCCGGTCGATCGGGACCTCGCCCGCGATGGCGATCGTCGCCGAGTGGATGAGTTCGCCGACCGCGGGGCCGACGAACGTGACGCCCAGGAGGATCTCGCGGTCGAGGTCGACCACCATGCGGGCCATGCCGCGGTAGCCGTCGGCGTAAAGGCCGGAGCCCGCCACGTTCGCCATGTCGTAGTCGACCGCGCGGACGCGGTGGCCCGCCGCCTCCGCCTCGGCGAGGGTGAGGCCCGCGCTCGCGGCCTCGGGGTCGGTGAAGACGACCTGGGGGACGGCGGACGTGTCGGCCGTCGCCGCGTGGGCGCCCCAGCGGTCGGTCTCCAGGAGCGGGACGCCCTGCGCGCGGGCCGTGATCGCGGCGCCCGCGATGCGTGACTGGTACTTGCCCTGGTGGGTGAGGAGCGCGCGGTGGTTGGCGTCGCCGACGGCGTAGAGCCACGTGCTGTTCGTGACGCGGAGGCTGTCGTCGACGTCCAGCCAGGAGCCGGGTTTCAGGCCCACCGTCTCCAGGCCGATGTCCTCCGTACGCGGCGCGCGGCCGGTCGCGAAGAGGATTTCGTCGGCTTCGAGTGTCGTGCCGTCGTCGAGGGTCGCCGTGACCGTACCGGCGGGCGAGCGCTCCACCGATGTCACCGAGACGCCCGTGCGGAGCTCCGCGCCCGCCTCCCGCAGTGCGTCGGCCACCAGCTCGCCCGCGAACGGTTCCATGCGCTCCAGCAGGCCGCTCCCGCGCACGAGCACCGTGACCTGCGAGCCGAGTGCCTGCCAGGCCGTGGCCATCTCCGTGGCGACCACGCCGCCGCCGACCACGATGAGGCGGCCCGGCGCCCGGTCCGCGCTCGTGGCCTCCCGGCTGGTCCATGGTTTGACCGCGTCGAGGTCCGGGAGCGGGGGCAGGGCTGCGCGGGTTCCCGTGCACACGGCGACCGCGTGGCGTGCCGTGAGGGTGGTCACCGTGCCGTCCTCGGCGGTGACCGTGACGCTGCGCGGTCCGTCGATGCGGCCGTGGCCGCGGTACAGGTCGATGCCGATGGACTCCAGCCAGCCGACCTGGCCGTCGTCCTTCCAATGTGAGGTGTAGTCGTCGCGGTGCGCGAGGACCGCCGGGGCGTCGAGCGGGCCCCGGACCGCCTGGCGCAGGCCGGGCACCCGGCGTGCGTCGGCGCGGGCGATCACCGGGCGGAGCAGCGCCTTACTGGGCATGCACGCCCAGTACGAGCACTCTCCCCCGACGAGCTCGCTCTCCACGATGGCGGCGCTCAGGCCGCCCGCTCGCGCGCGGTCGGCGACGTTCTCGCCGACAGGTCCGGCTCCGAGCACTACGACGTCGTACGCGATGGCTTCCGTCATGCGCCCCAGTCTCTCAGTGTGGTCCCATGTGTGGGTGCCGAGCACATGGGTACGAGCGCGGAATACGTCCGACATCCGGACGGTTGTGAGCACAGCGGCTTTGCCCCCGACGGCTTCGCCCCGAACCCCGGAAGCAGGAAGAGGGAAAACACCATGAGCAGCACCACCACGGAGCTGACCAAGGACAACTTCGATCAGACGGTTACGGAGAACGAGTTCGTACTGATCGACTTCTGGGCTGACTGGTGCGGGCCTTGCAAGCAGTTCGCCCCGGTCTACGAGGAGACCGCTGAGGCCAATCCGGACCTGGTGTTCGGCAAGGTCGACACCGAGGCGCAGCCGGAGCTTGCCGCCGCTTTCGGGATCCAGTCGATCCCGACGCTGATGATCGTGCGTGACCAGGTCGCCGTCTTCGCGCAGCCGGGCGCGCTGCCGAAGGAGGCGCTCGAGGACGTCATCGGTCAGGCCCGCAAGCTGGACATGGACGAGGTCCGCGCGTCGGTCGCCGAGCAGCAGGCGAAGGCCGAGCAGGAGGGCCAGGGGCAGGGTCAGGAGGGCTGAGACTCCCCCCGTCACTCGACTGTCCGCGAGGCGGTCGCCCAATGGGCGGCCGCCTCGCGGCATGATCATCCCTCAACAGCGGCCGTCAGGTCAGCAGTCGTCAGGCCGATTCGCGCGCCACCAGCGTCACCGCCAGCACCTCGCGCGGTTCCGGTTCCGGTTCCGGTTCCGTGTCCTGGTCGGCGTCCCGAGCCGGGTCCCTGACCAGGCGGTCCACCAGTTCGGCGAGCTCCCGGCCCGAGGGCAGATCGAGCCGCACCGTGCTCAGGCGGGGGCGCAACAGCCGGCCCAGCATCAGGTCGTCGGCGCCCATCACGGCGACGTCGCCGGGGATGTCGACGCCCGCGTCCTGCAACGCGCGCATCAGCAGCATGGCGTACTCGTCGTTGTACGCGAACACGGCGCCGAGCCCCAACCCACTTACCTGTGCGGCGACTTGGGCCGCACCCTGCTCGTCGTACGCGAGCGGCAGCGGCACCGTCTCCGCGCCCGCCCCGCGTACGCCCTCCAGGCGCGGCACCGCGAACGTGTCGAGGCCCGGCTCCCTCGGCATGACCACGCCGATACGCCGGTGGCCACCGGCCAGGAGGTGCGATGCGGCGACGCGGCCGACCTGCCGGTGGTCCGTGAGCAGGGCGTGCGCGCCCTCGACAGGCTCCGGACCGAGCGTGATGACGGCGCGGGCGCCGGAGCGGCGGAGCACGGCGATGCCATCGGGGCCCATGCCGACAGGGCCGAGCACGGCGACGGGACGCAGTTCGGCCCAGGCGCGGGCGGCGGCGTCGCCGCTGAGGCCCACGCCGCCGTACTGCACGACGGTGTAGTCGAGGCGGCTCAGCGCCCACTGCAGTTCGTTGAGGAAAGCGCTGTACAGAGGCCCGATCGGCACGTCAGGGGACGGGACGAGGACGATCCGGGTGTGTCCCGCGCGCAGGCTGCGGGCGGCGGCGTGCGGAACATAGCCGAGTTCCTTCGCGGCCTCGTGGACCCGTCGCCGGGTCGGCTCGCTGATGCGGACCGCGCTCGTGTTGTTGAGGACGTAGCTGACGGTGGCGCGCGAGACCCCGGCGAGGCGCGCGACGTCGGCGCTCGTGGGCAGGGCGCCGGATGTGGGCTTGTGGGGCGCGGACGGCTGGGCGGACTGCTGCTTCGGTATCTGCACCATGACGTACGGCATCCTTGCAGACGCCGCCCAGCGGCCGCCGCTACCCCTGCCCAGCCGGCTGCGGCCACCCCCTGCGCTAGCCCTGCGCCAGGGTCTTCCACAGTTTCGGGTCCTCGAAGTTCAGCGCCCACAGGACCGTGTTGCGTACGCCGTATTTGCGCAGGACGGGGAGGTGTGCGGCGGTGCCGGCGGCGTCCTGGTACCAGACGGTGCGGCGGGTCGCCTTCTTGCCCTTGCCCTCCTTGTACGTGAAGTGGGGGGTGCGGGATTCGGGGTCGAGGGCGTAGCGCGCGCCGACCTTGCGGCGCAGCTCCTCGGCCGACTTCGACGTGACATGCCGGGCGCGCTCCTTGCCGCCGCGGGCGCCGCCCACCTTCCAGTTCCAGCCGTACGCGGGCAGGCCCATCTCCAGCTTGGCGCGCGGGACTTGGGCGGTCGCGAGGGACAGGATCTCGTCGTACCACTGGGGCGAGGCCAGCGGTCCCGGCTTGCCCTCCGCGGAGTGCAGGTTGTACGCCATGATCCGGATGCGGTCGGCGGCGGCACCCAGCCTCTCGTAGTCCCAAATGCGGCCCGTCGAACGGGTCTTGGGCATCACGGTCAGGAAGCACTTCTTATCGGAGGCGTGCAGGCGCGCGCAGAGTTCGGTGGCGAAGGCGGTGTAACCGGCGCGCACCGCACGGTACTTGTCGTCGGGGGCGGTGGCGATCGACTCGTAGTCGATGTCGAGCCCGTCGTAGGAGCGGCTGCGGACGACGTCGAGGAGCGCGTCGATGTGGCGGGTGCGGGATTCGCGGCTGTTCAGGACCTTGGCCAGGGCGCCCGACTTCATCGTTTCCATGACCGTGGGCACGACCTGGATGCCTCGGGCGTGCAGTCCGTTGATGATGCGGCGCTCGCCTGCGCCGGGGTGTCCTACGACGCGGGCCGCGGATTTCGTCTCGTACCAGAAGGGGCTGATGGTGCGGATCTGCGCGGCGTGCTCGAGAGCGTTCTGGTAGGCGGCCTCCTGGTCCCAGTACGGGAGCCATGCCGAGACGGTGCGCGGGGGCGCGGCTTCGGATGCGGCGGGGCCGGAGGGCGCGGCAGCCGTGAGGGCGAGGGTCCCGGCGAGGACGCAGAGGACGGTGCTGTGGCGTCGTTTCATGGGGCGAGCCTGCGGCCCATCCGGCGTACCCGCCGCAGGGATTGGGCCGGTCGGCGTCTAACGTGACCCGCGTGACTGCCTACACGGATGACCAAGCGTACGAACACCCCGGCCGCGGCGGCGCGACGGCCACGGTGGAGGCCGATCCGGCCCGGGTCGGGAAGGTGCGCACCGAGTACGCGCCCGCGCACGACGGCGACCCGGATCCCGGCGAGATCGTGTGGACGTGGGTTCCGTACGAGGAGAACGACGGGCGCGGCAAGGACCGCCCGGTGCTCGTGGTCGCCCGGGAGCCGGGCGGCACGCTGCTGGCGGTTCAGCTGTCCAGCAAGCGGCACGACAGCGACCGCGAGTGGGTGGCGCTCGGCTCGGGCCCCTGGGACAGGGACGGCCGGGATTCGTGGGTGGACCTGGACCGTGTGCTGCGCGTGCACGACAAGGGGATGCGCCGCGAGGCGTGCGCCCTGGACCGCGGCCGGTTCAACACGGTGGTGCTGCGGCTGCGGGAGCGCTACGGCTGGCGCTGATCCGCCGGACTGAAGGCGCGCTCGAACGCGGAGCGGGTGGCCGTGTCCTTCGTGCGGTCGAGGACGGCGAACACGACCTGCTCGAAGTGGTGCGCGAAGCGCCCTTCGAGCAGCGTGCCGAAGGCCTCGGCGACCTGCCCCGGGTCGTTGCGGAACACGCCGCAGCCCCAGGCCCCGAGGACGAGCCTGCGGTACCCCTCGACCGCCGCGACCTCAAGGACGCGCTCGGCGCGCACGGCCAGGGCCGCGGGTATCTCGTGGACCCGCTCGGGGGTTCGCTGCGTGATCACTCCCGCGTTCGGCGCGGGTGACGTCAGGAATCCGGCCTCGAACGGCGCCTCCAGCAGCCGGCCCTGGTCGTCGCGGAACACCGGGACTCCCGGCGTGTGGATGACGCGGTCGCTGTAGAAGGCGTCGCGGTGCTCGCGGTGGTGGGCGTAGAACTCGGGCGCCTCGATCAGGCACGTGTACAGGGCGGAGCAGCGGCAGAGCGCCTCCTCCTGGGCCTGCGCCCCGTTGAGGTAGCCGCCTCCCGGGTTGCGCGCCGAGGCGAAGTTCAGGACGGCGACCGGCTGCGGCCGCTCCCCCGCCATGCGGCGCGCCGCCTCCAGGCTGCTCTCGCCCGTGACCTCGACGTCTGTCCGGTCCACCGGCGGTATCGGTGGCACGGGCACCGGGTCGGGCCCGTACATCCCGGTGCCCGCCCGCGCCCGCGCCACCGCGGCGCCGATCGTCACCACGCGGCCCCCGTCGTCCGCGTACTCCCCCGATTCGACGATCTTCTCCGTGCTCCGCGCGAGCTCGCGCAGTCGCGCGCTCACGCGGTGTCCCCCGTGGTCTCCCCCGTCGTGTTCATGAATCCATCGTGTACGCACAGTGACCGCTCGGGCAACAGGTTTTCTCCGCGTCCGGGGAAGTCTCAGGGAAGCCCCTGAGAAGTCCCGGCAAAGTCTCCGGGTTGTCCAGAGGCACTCTTGTGCGAGCCGCCCGAACCGTCTTGGGTGGAGGGTCTGCGTCGCCCGGAAGGGGCTGATTGTCGGCGCCCGGCCGAATCGACGGGATGGCCCCCACCGGGGACCATGGAGACGTGCGAACCAGGAGGAATCCCCCCATGAGCGAGGGAGACTGTACGGCGCTCGGTGAGCTGGTCACCGAGGCCGAGGCGGAGGCCCTGGTACGGGGCATCTGCTTCAAGACCGGACCACCCCGCAAGGTCGGGGTCGAACTGGAATGGATCGTGCACGAGCCGCGCCCGATGCTGAAGCCGTGGCTCCCCTTACCACCCGAACGACTCGACGCGGCATACGTCGCACTGCGCGCCCTGCCGCTGCGCTCGGCGATCACCGTGGAACCCGGCGGGCAGCTGGAACTCAGTTCGCTCCCCGCCGACTCCCTCCCCGAATGCGTCTCGGCCATGCGGGCCGATCTCAGCGCCGTCCGCACCGTGCTCCGCGGCCACGGACTCGTCCTCTCCGGCCACGGCACCGACCCGTGGCTCCCGCCCCGGCGCGTTCTCCGTCAGCCCCGTTACGACGCCCTGGAGGCATCGCTCGACCGGGCCGGGCCCGCCGGGCGCGCCATGATGTGTTCGTCAGCGTCCGTGCAGGTGTGTCTGGACGCGGGGCACGAGGAGCCGGGTCCGCAGGGGCTCGGCAGGCGCTGGCGGCTCGCGCATCTGCTGGGCGCCGTCCTGGTGGCCGCGTTCGCCAACTCCCCTATGCTGTCCGGCCGTCCGACCGGCTGGCGCTCCACGCGGCAGCTGCTGTGGGAGCGGATCGACGTGGGCCGCTCCGGCGGCGTACCCCTCGATTTCGATCCGCGCGAGGCGTGGACGAGGCACGTGCTCGACGCGCCCGTGATGTGCGTGCGCACCGACGAGGGGCCGTGGCAGGTGCCGGAGGGGCTGACCTTCCGGGAGTGGGCGCGCACGGGCGTGCCCAGGCCGCCGACCCGCTCGGATCTCGACTACCACGTGACCACCCTCTTCCCGCCCGTGCGCCCGCGCGGGCACCTCGAACTGCGCATGATCGACGCGCAGTCCGGCGACGACGGGTGGCTGGTGCCGCTCGCCGTGACCACCGCCCTGTTCGACGATCCGCAGGCCGCCGAGACCGCGTACCGCGCGGTCAAGCCGCTCGCGGAGCGGGCGGGTCCGCTGCCCGCTCCGCACAACCCGTTGTGGCGCGACGCGGCCCGGCTCGGCCTCGCCGATCCCGAGCTGCGCGAGGCCGCCACGGCCTGCTTCACGACGGCGCTGGAGGCGCTGCCGAGGCTCGGCGCGGACCCGGAGACCCGCCAGGCGGTCGCCGACTTCACGCACCGCTATGTCGTCCGCGGCCGCTGCCCCGCCGACGACGTGCTCGAACAGCTCACGCGACAACCCGCCCAGGGGAGGACCGTCCGATCATGACCGCTGAGGAGAACGTCACCACGGACCCGGAGGCGCTCCGCGGCCGCGCCGCGGAGGCCCTCGAGGCCGCCCGGCGCCGCACGACGCTGCTGACGAACTGTGTCGACGAGGGCGAACTCACCTCCCAGCACTCGCCGTTGATGTCGCCGCTCGTCTGGGATCTCGCGCACATCGGGAACCAGGAGGAGCAGTGGCTGCTGCGCGCGGTCGCCGGCCAGGAAGCGATCCGCCCCGAGATCGACCCGCTGTACGACGCCTTCGAGCACCCGCGCTCGGAGCGCCCGAGTCTGCCGCTGCTCGCGCCCGAGGAGGCGCGCGGCTACGCGGCGGACGTCCGCGGCCGGGCCTTCGACGTACTGGAGAAGGCCTCGTTCGAGGCGGTGGGGACGCAGCGTCTGACGCGCTCGGGCTTCGCGTTCGGGATGATCGCCCAGCACGAGCAGCAGCACGACGAGACGATGCTGATCACCCATCAGCTGAGGCTTGGTGGCACGGCACTCACCGCGCCCGATCCCGAGCCCCTGGCGCGTCCGTACGACGGCCCCGCCGAAGTGCTCGTGCCCGGCGGCCCGTTCACCATGGGCACGACGGCCGAGCCGTGGGCCCTGGACAACGAACGGCCCGCGCACACCCGCCTGGTGCCGCCGTTCCACATCGACGCGACGCCGGTGACGAACGCCGCCTACATGGAGTTCGTCGAGGAGGGCGGCTACCGCCAGGAGCGGTGGTGGGCTCCGACCGGCTGCGCGATGGTGCGCGAGCACGACCTTCGGGCGCCGCTGTTCTGGCGCCGCGAGGGCGGGCAGTGGCTGCGCAGGCGGTTCGGGGTGACCGAGCCCGTACCGCCGGACGAGCCGGTGCTCCACGTGAGCTGGTACGAGGCCGACGCCTATGCCCGGTGGGCGGGGCGCCGCCTGCCGAGCGAGGAGGAGTGGGAGAAGGCGGCCCGGCACGACCCGGCCACCGGGCGTTCGATGCGCTACCCCTGGGGCGACGCGGACCCGACGCCGGAGCGCGCCAACCTGGGCCAGCGCCACCTGCGCCCGGCGACCGCGGGCAGCTACCCGCTGGGCGAATCCCCGCTGGGCGTACGGCAGTTGATGGGCGACGTGTGGGAGTGGACGTCGAGCGACTTCCTGCCCTACCCGGGGTTCGTGGCGTATCCGTACCGCGAGTATTCGGAGGTGTTCTTCGGGCCGGACCACAAGGTGCTGCGCGGTGGTTCGTTCGCCGTGGACGCGGTGGCGTGCCGGGGCACGTTCCGCAACTGGGACCTTCCGGTCCGGCGGCAGATCTTCTCCGGGTTCCGCACGGCCCGCGACGCCGAGCCCCAGGAGCGCGCCTGATGTGCCGTCACCTGGCCTACCTGGGGCCGCCCGTACCGCTCGGCGAAGTCGTCGACCGACCGCCGCACAGCCTGTTCCGCCAGTCGTGGGCACCGCGCAGGCAGCGCCACGGGACGGTCAACGCCGATGGTTTCGGGGTGGGTTGGTACGCGGACGGCGACCCGGTGCCCGCCCGCTACCGCCGCGCCGGACCCATCTGGGGCGACGCCGCCTACCAAGATCTGGCCCGCGTCGTCCACTCCGGGGCACTGCTCGCGGCGGTCCGCGACGCGACGCTAGCCGGGGCGGACGGGGAGGCGGCAGCGGCCCCGTACGCTTCGGGACGCTGGCTGTTCAGCCACAACGGGGCGGTGCCGGGCTGGCCGCAGTCCCTGACCTCTCTGGCACCCACCCTGCCGCCGGCGGACCTGCTCTCCATGGAGGCCCGCTGCGACGCGGCATTCCTGTGGGCGCTCGTCCTGCACCGGCTGCGGGCGGGCGACGCCGCGGGGCAGGCGCTCGCCGACACCACCCTGGAGGTCGCCGAGGCCGCGCCCACCGCCCGCCTCAACCTCCTGCTCACCGACGGCGAGACGATCACCGCCACGGCCTGGGGCGACACCCTCTGGTACCGCACGGAGCCGGGCCGCGCCGTCGTCGCCTCCGAGCCCTACGACGACGATCCGCACTGGATCGAGGTCCCCGACCGCACGCTGCTCGCCGCGAGCCGCACCGACGTCCTGTTGACCCCGCTCAAGGAGCCCTCCGCGTGAGCCCGTACCGCATGACCCGCACCCTGCCCGAGGACGCCACCGACGCAGCGCTCCGGTCCGACGTCCTGCACGGCCTGACCCAGACGCCGAAGACCCTCCCGCCCAAGTGGTTCTACGACGCGCGCGGCAGCGAACTCTTCGACGAGATCACCCAGTTGCCCGAGTACTACCCGACCCGCGCCGAGCGCGAGATCCTCATCACGCGCGCCCACGAGATCGCGGCGGCGACGGGTGCGCGCACACTCGTCGAGCTGGGCTCCGGCTCGTCCGACAAGACGCGCCACCTCCTCGACGCGCTCACCGACCTCACGACTTACGTACCCGTGGACGTGAGCGACAGCGCGCTGCGCGGCGCGGCGGACACGCTCCTCGCCGAGCGGCCCGCGCTCGACATCCACGCCATGGTCGCCGACTTCACGGCCGCGTTCGACCTGCCGGAGACTCCGGGGCCGCGCCTGGTGGCCTTCCTCGGCGGCACGATCGGCAACCTGCTGCCCAAGGAACGGGCCGCTTTCCTGACGGCGGTGCGGGGCCTGTTGGCCCCGGGCGACTTCTTCCTGCTCGGCACGGACCTGGTGAAGGACGAGGCGACGCTGGTGGCGGCGTACGACGACGCGTCGGGTGTCACGGCCGCGTTCAACAAGAACGTGCTGACCGTGATGGCTCGCGAGCTGGGCGCCGACTTCCACCCCGACGCGTTCGAGCACGTCGCCCTGTGGAACGCCGACTGCGAGTGGATCGAGATGCGGCTGCGCTCCACCACGGCGCAGACGGTGAAGATCCCGGCCCTCGACCTGGAAGTCGACTTCGCGGCGGACGAGGAGGTGCGCACAGAGGTCTCGGCGAAATTCCGCCAGGAGGGCGTGAAGGCGGAACTGCACGAGGTCGGGCTGGAGTTGGGGCACTGGTGGACGGATGCGGAGGGAAGGTTCGCCCTGTCGCTGAGCAGGGCGTCGGCGCACAAGGCCTAATTGCGCTCGTCGAGCCGATCCGTGATCTCGCGGGAGGCGCGCTCCGCCTCCGTGGACGGGTCGCCGCCGGCGAGGACCTTGGACATGTACTCCTTGATGGGATTGTCGCCGGCCTCCACGTTCGGCCACAGCGGTGAGCGGGGCGTCGCCTTGCCGTGGGCGGCGCCGACGGCCATCGCGGCCACGCCCGGCTCACCGGCGACCGCGTCGGCGAGGGTGGCCTTGTTCGGCACGTAGTTCATGGTGCGGGCCAGTTCGGTGTTCCACTTCTCGCCGGCCAGCGCCTTCACGACCTCGACGGCGCCGTCCCGGTCGTCGGTGTTCGCCGGCACGACCAGGTCGGAACCGCCGGTGAACACCGTGCCCGGCCTGCTCGACGTCTTGCCGGGGATCGGGAAGTAACCCAGCTTGCCCTTCAGTTCCGGGTTCTTCTGGAGGATGCGCTGGGCGGCGCCCGGCACGGAGATGATCTGCGCGATGTCACCGCGGGCGAACTGCTCGGCCTGGGGCGGGTGTTCCTCGTCGGCGTCCTTGGGTCCCCCGCCGAGCGCCTGGAGTTGCCGGTAGAAGGCCATGCCGCGCAGCGCGGCGGGCGTGGCCAGGGTGCCGGACCAGACGCCCGAGGACTCCTTGGCGAGGTGGCCGCCCTCGTCCCAGATGAACCCGGAGAGCGTGTACCAGTCCTGGCCCGCGAGGTAGATGCCCTGGGTGTCGGCGGAGTTCAACTTCCTTGTCGCGTCCAGCCATTGGGCGCGCGTGGTGGGCGGGTCGTCGATGCCCGCCTGCCGGAAGAGGTCCTTGTTGTAGATGACGACGCGGTTGGCCGCGTACCAGGGGATGCCGTACTGCCGGGAGGCGTCGACGCCAGGTTCGGCGAGGCCGGGCAGCCAGTCGTCCATGCCGAGGTCGCGCGCGGACTCCAGGGAGAGGTCGAGCAGGCCGTCCTCCTCGACGTACTGCGGGACCTGGGTGTTGCCGACCTCGATGACGTCGGGCGCGCCGGACTCGCCGCTCCCCTCGTCGAGTGCCTTGGTGACCTTGGCGCCGATCCCGGTCCAGTCCTGGATGCGGATGTCGAGCGTGATGCCGCCGTGCCCGGCCTCGAAGTCCTCCGTGAAGCGTTTGAGGAAGTCCTCCGACGCGCTGCCCCGCATCAGCCACACGGTGACCGCCTCCTCCCCCTCCCCCGTGCCCGGCAGGACGCCGCATCCGGTGAGGAGTACGCCGGTGGCGAGGAGGGATCCGTAAGTCAGGGCAAGGCGGCGGGAGTTCACGTGGGTCACTTTCTGCCTGCGGACAGGGAAGTTCGGCCCGACGTGGGGGAAGAGCACACGGCTCATACGGGTGTTCAGGGAGTTTGGTATAGACCAACGGAAGGGTCAAGGGGTGTGTCACGGACTCCGCAGCGCCCGCCGCCCTCGACCCTCCCTTCATGAAGTGCCCGGGGTCAGGCGACCGGCCTGGCCAGGCAGGTCGCGAGCCGCTTCTCGGCCGTGCCCAGCAGCTTCTTGGCGCGGGCGCGCTCGGCGAGCAGCTGCGGGTCGACCTCGACGCCGTTCAGCGCCGCGGACGCCGCGCGCGCCTCCTCACGTGCCTGCGCGAGCTCCCGCTCGGCGGTGTCGCGGTCCTGGACGGCCTTCAGGTAGTCGGCGCTGTTGGGGTCGAATCCGTCCTCGCGCTCCAGCTCCCGCACCCAGTCGCGCGCTTCGGTGTACACCGTGGACCGGTACTCCACCGCGCCGTGCGCCGAGTCGTAGTCGTGCTCCAGCGCTTCGATCCGCGCCTCCACCGGAGTGATCCGGGCGTCAAGACCGTCGACCGTGTCCTGGTGTCGGTTGACGGTCGCCTGGTAGCGGTGGCACGGAGCCGGTTCGGCCGTCGCCGCGATGGCCTGTGCGGCGCCGGTGGCCCCGAAGGCCATCACGGTCAGGGTGGTCAGGACGGCGGCACGGGTGAGTCGGCGGTGCATCAAGATGAGCCTCTTTCACGGACGCGCGCGCGGGCGGGCCGCGCGCGAAGAATTGGTTCGACCGAGACCATGAATGACCGGGCGCCCGGGTCGGCTACGCGAAGTGAGCGGCGATGTCATACGGATGGCGGGCCACGCCGCGCTGGGGCACGGTGGAAGCATGTCGAACCACACGTATCGCGTCACCGAGATCGTCGGCACTTCTCACGAAGGCGTGGACGAGGCGGTCCGTAATGGGATCGCGCGTGCCTCGCAGACCGTGCGCAACCTCGACTGGTTCGAGGTCACGCAGGTCCGGGGGCAGATCGTCGACGGCCAGGTCGAGCACTGGCAGGTCGGCCTGAAGGTCGGTTTCCGCATGGAGGACGACGAATCCTGAGCCTCCACGGGTCGGCCCCGGGGATCCCTGGGGCGCCACGGCGTTGAACCAAGGTGTGAGCACCGTGATCGAATCGACCCGCTTCTCCGTCCTGGACCGCTCCCGCACCCGCACGGGCCACTCGGACCAGGACGCGCTGCGCGACACCGTCGCCCTGGCCCAGGACCTGGAGCGGCTCGGCTACCACCGGCTGTGGGTCTCGGAGCACCACGGTGTGCCGGGCGTCGCCGGTTCCGCGCCGACGGTGCTCGCGGCGGCCATCGCCGCGGCGACGCGCACCATCCGCGTCGGCACCGGCGGCGTGATGCTGCCCAACCACCAGCCACTGGTGGTGGCCGAGCAGTTCGGGGTCCTGGAGTCGCTCTTCCCCGGCCGCATCGACATGGGGCTCGGCCGCTCGGTCGGCTTCACGGGCGGGGTCCGCAAGGCGCTCGGCCGGGACAAGGACGATGCCGACGACTTCGCGGAACAGCTCGACGAACTCCTGGCGTTCTTCACCGGGACCTCGTCCACGGGCGTGCACGCCCGCCCCTCCGAGGGCCTGGCCGTCCCGCCGTTCGTCCTCGCGATGGGCGAGGGCGCCTCGATCGCCGCCCGCGCCGGTCTGCCGATGGTGATCGGCGACTTCCGCGCCCGCGAGAAGATGCTGCGCGGCATCGACCGCTACCGCGCCGATTTCCGCCCCTCCCCCTGGGCCGCCGAGCCGTACGTCCTGATCTCGGGAACCGTCGCCGTGGCGGGCAGCCGGCCTGAGGCGCACCGCATCCTCGCCCCGGAGGCCTGGTCGATGGCGCACTCGCGTACGCACGGCACGTTCCCACCACTGCCGCCCGTCGAACGCATCGCGGGTTTCGAGATGACCGAGAAGGAGCGGGAGCTGTACGAGTCCGGGCTGCTCGGCCACATCGTGGGCACGGAGCAGCAGGTCACCGACGAGCTGGAGATGGTGATCAAGGAGAGCGGGGCGCAGGAGGTGCTGGTGACGACCAGTACGTACGACCGTGAGGCCCTGCTGGAGTCGTTCCGCCGCCTGGCCAGGATCGCGCGCCTGACACCCCGCTGATACGTCAATCGAGCCCGAGGCCGCGCAGCAGCATCGGCAGCGACGCGTGCAGTTCGCGCTGCCAGTACGGCCAGGTGTGGGTGCCGGGGCCGTAGAAGTTGGTGGTGAGGTGTCTGGCTCCCGCCTTCTTCAGCCGGTCGGCGAGGGCGTGGTTCTGCCGGTTGAAGTCGGCCTCCAGGGCGTTGGTGGTGCCCGGCGGGTCCAGGGGGCCCGCGGTGCCGTCGCCGCAGGAGAGGTACAGGGGCAGCGACTTGAGGCGCTTGGCCAGGTAGTACGGGTCGTGGGCGGCCCAGATGTCCCGCTGCGCGACCGGGTCGCCCCAGACGCGCCGGGGATCGTTGCCCTGGTCGGCGAAGAAGCCCATGATCCGGCCCGTCGACTCGTCGTTCAGGAGTGGGTGTGCGGAGCCGGAGTAGGCAGCGGCCGCCTTGAACATTCCCGGGTGCCGGGCCGCGTACAGGAGCGCGCCCTGGCCGCCCATCGAGAGGCCCGCGACGACGCGGCGGGAGCCCGCGCCCCAGTCGCTCTCCAGGAGGCGGCGCAGGTCGCGGGTGTGGAAGGTGTCCCAGGCCGGGTCGCCGCCCTTGCCGTGGTTCCACCAGTCGCTGTACCAGCCGTTCCGGCCCGCCTCGGGCATCACGACGAGGACGTCGCGCAGGCCCTCGACGGAGGCGACGTCCGTCTGGTTCGTCCAGGACGTGTAGTCGCCGCAGCAGCCGTGCAGCAGCCACAGGGTGGGCCAGTGTTTGGTGCGGTCGCCGGGCTTCCAGCCGTCCGGCGTGAGCAGGCGGACCTTGACCGTGCGGCCGCCCAGGGCCGATGCGCGTACGGAGAGGTCCACCTGGCGGTCGGCGACCCGGGTGACGTCGACGACCTCGGCGGCGGGTCGGGCACGTGCGGCGGCGACCGCGGACGGGGCCGAGCTCAGCATGAGCAGCAGGGTGGCGAGGACGAGTAGCAGGCGTCTGGTGCGGAGGGTCAGGGCGGCGGTCACGGCGGCTCCCTCGAATCGGCCGGTTCGCATCGTCCGGCGCTTGCGTCAGTGTGTGCGGGGAAGCACCAGCAGGCCATCTCCAACAGGGCGTTCGCCGGACGCGTCCGACGGGTCGTTGATCACCTGGTCGTCGACGACCATCGTGGTCGATCCGCCGCCGTCGAGGTTGATGGCGTCCCGCAGACCGAGGGCCTTGGCGACGTCGGCGCTCTCGTTGATGCTCAGGCCGAGGGAGCCGGTGCCACGACCGTCGGCGGTGATGAGCACGGTGCGGCCTGCGGCATCCGTGCCCGCGAGGGTGCGCGGGTTCCGCTTGTGCACCCAGCCGTAGTAGAAGCTCGGGTTGCCGGGCTGCACCATGCCGTCGGTGGCCGGGGTGACGTGGCGGCGGCCGTCGCGGACGAGTTCGGGGCCACCGTTGAGGATGCTGGTCGAGCGGGAGGCGGTGAAGGGCCGACCCTTGATGTCCTTCAACCCGCCCTGGATGCGCAGCGGTTGGCCGACCTTGGCGAGGGCCGTCAGTCTCGCCGCGTACGCGCCCGTGGCCTGGACGCTGCGGCCTCCGGCGGGCAGTGCGCCGCCGCGCGGCGAGCGCACCTCGACGACGTGGCCGGTCCGGTCCAGGACGGCTTCGACGCCGTCGCCCTTCGGGGTCTGCTTACCGAACTCCGGGGTGAACGCGACGAGTTCGTCGGGGTCGGTGCAGGTGGTGTCGTGCAGCGGCCGGGCGGTCGGGGTGTCGTCGGCGGTGCCGCCGCAGTTGCGGATCAGGCCGGGGACGCGGTCGATGCCGTCGAGCGGCAGCTCCGTCCCGTCGACGCGGACGCTCCCCCGCCAGGTGAACCGCCCCACCTCGGTGCCGCGCGCCGAGTCGTGGACGACGAGGCCGGGCCGGCCGTTCACCGCCTCGCTCAGCAGGCGGCCGTTGTAGACGCCGGCGCCGGCCGGGTCGCCGGGGGCGCCCGCCTTGGGGTCGAGGACGAAGAAACCCGCGTTGACCCCGGCCGTCGCGCCCTCTGCGGCGGCCAGCGCGCTGGTGGTCTCGCGGTTCTCCAGGTCCGGTCCGTACGTGGCCTTGAGATCTCCGTCGAACCGCTTCGGGTCGATGGTGAGGACGTCGACGCGCCAGGGGCCGCGGTCCCCCGCGTTCCCGTCCCAGCCGGTGTACCAGGCGGCTCCGGTGTGTCCGGCGGCGCGCAGGCGGGTGCGTTCGGCGGTGGCGGCGGCCTCGGTCGGGAACGTGCCGACGCGGACCCGCCAGCCGAGGGTGCCGCCCGCGTAGTCGGCGGTCGCCGCAGTGGTGACCTTCTCCGAACGGGCATCGAAGCCGTCCGTACGCAGGTCGGAGGCGAGTTCGGCGGCGCTGGCCTCGTCGTTCAGGGCGGTCGGCGGCGCGTCCGGGTCGGGCGAGCCCGCGCCGCCCGGTATGGACACCTCCACGGTCCACGCCATGGCGGGAGCGTCCGCGCCGCGCACGATCCGGGTGAGCGTCACGCCCGGCTGCAACGTGCGCGTCGTCCGCGTCTCGGACAGGTCGGCGGCGCCGAGCGGCAGGCCGCCGTGCCGAGGCACGGACGGGGCCGGTGACGGCGAGGCCGGTGCGGGTGCCGCACCCACGAGGGCGAGAGCGCACAACACCGCGCTCACGCCGAACAGTCTGCCGTTCACGAACCCCCCACTGCTCGAAGGACGACCTCCGTAACGGTGCGTGAGCCCATGACCACCAGTCAAGGCGTGTGCACATCATTCATCGGACGTTCTCCGTGCCGCCGCCGCGGCGACGTGGGTGGATCATGGAGTACGACACCGTGCCCACAGAGCCGTCCGTACGACCGGGAGCCCGCCCCATGCACCACCCCACCTCGCCCTACCCCCGCCACGACGGTCTCGTGCGGGTGCGCGGCGCCCGCGAGCACAACCTCCAGGGCGTCGACGTGGACATCCCGCGGGACGTGCTCGCGGTCTTCACGGGGGTGTCGGGATCGGGCAAGTCCTCGCTCGCCTTCGGCACGATCTACGCGGAGGCGCAGCGCCGCTACTTCGAGTCGGTCGCCCCGTACGCGCGCCGGTTGATCCACCAGGTCGGCGCGCCGAAGGTCGGCGAGATCAGCGGGCTGCCGCCCGCGGTGTCACTTCAGCAGAGCCGTTCGGCGCCGACCTCCCGCTCCTCGGTCGGCACGGTGACGACATTGTCGAACTCGCTGCGGATGCTGTTCTCGCGGGCCGGTACGTACCCGGCGGGCGCCGAGCGCCTCGATTCCGACGCGTTCTCCTCCAATACGGCCGCCGGGGCGTGCCCTTCGTGTCACGGACTCGGTCAAGTGCACCGCACCACCGAGGAGTTGCTGGTCCCGGCCCCCTCGCTGTCGATCCGCGAGGGGGCCATCGCGGCGTGGCCGGGGGCCTGGCAGGGCAAGAACCTGCGCGACGTCCTCGACGCGCTCGGGTACGACGTCGACCGGCCCTGGCGGGAGCTTGACCGGGCGGACCGGGAGTGGATCCTGTTCACGGACGAGCAGCCGGTGGTGACTGTGCACCCGGTGCGGGACGCGGGCCGCATCCACCGCCCGTACCAGGGCACGTACATGAGCGCGAACCGGTACGTACTCAAGACCTTCTCCGACTCCAAGAGCCAGTCGCTGCGCGCGAAGGCGGAGCGCTTCCTGGAGAGCACGCCGTGCCCGGTCTGCGGCGGCGCCCGGCTGCGCGCGGAGGCGCTGGCCGTCACCTTCGCGGGCCGTACGATCGCGGAGCTCGCCGGTGTGCCGCTCGCGGACCTCGCCGACCTCCTGTCCACCGAGGGCGACACGTCCGAGACGGCGCGCGTGCTCACCGAGGATCTGCGGGCCCGCATCGCCACGGTCACGGAGCTCGGCCTCGGCTACCTCAGCCTCGACCGGTCGACTCCCACCCTGTCGGCCGGTGAGCTCCAACGGCTGCGCCTGGCAACCCAGTTGAGGTCGGGACTCTTCGGAGTCGTCTACGTCCTCGACGAACCGTCGGCCGGACTCCACCCGGCCGACACCGAGTCCCTGCTCACCGTCCTGGACCGGCTGAAGGCGTCCGGCAACTCCGTGTTCGTGGTCGAGCACCACCTGGATGTGATGCGGCACGCCGACTGGCTGGTCGATGTCGGCCCGCAGGCAGGCGAGCACGGCGGCAAGGTGCTGCACAGCGGCGCGGTGGACGGGCTGCGCGAGGTCGCCGAGTCGGCGACGGCCCGCTACCTCTTCGACGACGGACCCGCCGTCGAGCGCCAAGTCCGCACGCCCACCGGCTGGTTGAAGTTGGGTCCGATCACCCGGCACAACCTGCGCGAGGTCACCGCCGCGTTCCCCCTGGGCGCGTTCACCGCCGTCACGGGGGTCTCCGGGTCCGGGAAGTCGACGCTGATCGGCGAGATCACCGAGGAACTGGAGGGTGTCGGACGGCTCGTGGTCGTCGACCAGAAACCGATCGGGCGCACCCCGCGCTCCAACCTGGCCACATACACGGGCCTGTTCGACGTCGTCCGCAAGGTGTTCGCGGCCACCGACGAGGCGAAGGCGCGCGGATACGGCGTCGGCCGCTTCTCGTTCAATGTCACCGGCGGGCGCTGCGAGACATGTCAGGGCGAGGGCTTCGTCAGCGTCGAGCTGCTGTTCCTGCCGAGTACGTACACACCCTGCCCGGACTGCGCGGGCGCCCGCTACAACCCCGAGACGCTCCAGGTCAGCTACCGGGGCCGGAACATCGCCGAGGTACTCGATCTGACGGTGGAGTCGGCGGCGGAGTTCTTCGAGGCGGCGGACGACGAGACGGCGCGGCCCGTGCTGCGCAGCCTGCGCACGCTCCTCGACGTCGGCCTCGGCTATCTGCGGCTCGGGCAGCCGGCCACCGAACTCTCGGGCGGCGAGGCCCAACGCATCAAGCTGGCCAGCGAGTTGCAGCGAGTGCGGCGCGGCCACACCCTGTACCTCCTAGACGAGCCGACAACCGGCCTGCACCCGGCCGACGTGGAGGTGCTGATGCGACAGCTGAACGGCCTCGTCGACGCGGGGCACTCCGTGGTCGTCGTCGAGCACGACATGGCGGTGGTCGCCGGGGCGGACTGGGTGATCGACATGGGACCCGGCGGCGGGGCCGAGGGCGGGCAGGTCGTGGTCGCGGGACCGCCCGCCGTCGTGGCCGCCGATGCCGCGAGCCGGACCGGGGTCTACCTGCGGCGCGTGTTGGGGTCCTGAGGGCTCGTGGCTGCCCGTGGTCGGTGCGGGGAGATGTGGTTGGCGACCACCAGCAGGTGGTCGCAGTGGGCGTCGAACGTGTCGACGTCGAGTCCGGGGTGCGGGGTGTCGAGGCGGGCGCCCATTTCCAGGGCGAAGACATCGTGGCGCAGCCGTGGGGCGGCGCGGACGTCGGGGGGATGCCAGGGGTGGCCCTCCCCGGACGCCCGGCGTGTACCGGAAAACGATGACGGGACCGGGGGTTGAGCACCACATCCGGTCCCGCCCACCCCGCGCTCTTCGCGGGACGATCATTGAAGGGTCAGCGGCTGACCTTGCGGTTCGCGCGCAGCCACTCCTTGTTCATGCTGGTGATGGAGAACAGCGGGATGCCCTTCGGGCAGGCCGTCGCACACTCGCCCGCGAGGGTGCAGCCGCCGAAGCCCTCCTCGTCCATCTGCCCCACCATGTCGAGGACGCGGGTCTCGCGCTCGGGCGCGCCCTGCGGCAGCACGTTGAGGTGGTTGATCTTCGCCGAGGTGAACAGCATCGCCGCGCCGTTGGGGCAGGCCGCGACGCAGGCGCCGCAGCCGATGCACTCGGCGTGCTCGAAGGAGAAGTCCGCGTCGGGCTTGGGAACGGGTACGGAGTGCGCCTCGGGGGCGGCGCCCGTCGGGGCCGTGATGTAGCCGCCGGCCTGGATGATCCGGTCGAAGGCCGAGCGGTCCACGACCAGGTCCTTCACGACCGGGAAAGCGGAGGCGCGCCACGGCTCGATGTCGATCGTGTCGCCGTCCTTGAAGGACCGCATGTGCAGCTGACAGGTGGTGGTGCGCTCCGGGCCGTGCGCGTCGCCGTTGATGACGAGCGAGCAGGCGCCGCAGATGCCCTCGCGGCAGTCGTGGTCGAAGGCGACCGGGTCGTCTCCCTTGAGGATGAGTTCCTCGTTGAGGGTGTCCAGCATTTCGAGGAAGGACATGTCCTGGGAGATGCCGTCCACCTCGTACGTGGACATGGTGCCTTCGGCGTCGGCGTTCTTCTGGCGCCAGACGCGCAGGGTGAGCTTCATGCGTAGCTCCGCTGAGTGGGGTGGACGTACTCGAAGACGAGGTCTTCCTTGTGCAGGGTGGGGGCTTCTCCGGTGCCGGTGAACTCCCAGGCCGCCGCGTAGGAGAACTCCTCGTCGACGCGCGCGGCCTCGCCGTCGGGGGTCTGCGACTCCTCGCGGAAGTGGCCGCCGCAGGACTCGGCGCGGTGCAGCGCGTCGAGGCACATCAGCTCGGCGAGCTCGATGTAGTCGATGATGCGGTTGGCCTTCTCCAGGGACTGGTTGAACTCCTCGCCGACGCCGGGCACCTTGATGCGCCTCCAGAACTCCTCGCGGATCTGCGGGATCCGGTCGAGGGCCTTGCGCAGGCCCGCGTCGGTGCGGGCCATGCCGCAGAACTCCCACATGAGCTCGCCGAGTTCACGGTGGAAGGAGTCCGGCGTGCGGTCCCCGTCGACGGCGAGCAGCTTGGCGAGCCGCTCCTCGGTCTCGCGCACGACCTCGACGGTGGCGGGGTGCTCGGCGTTCACCTCGTCGGTGTGCGGGTGCTTGGCGAGGTAGTCGTTGATGGTGGCCGGGAGGACGAAGTAGCCGTCCGCGAGGCCCTGCATCAGCGCGGAGGCGCCGAGCCGGTTGGCGCCGTGGTCGGAGAAGTTGGCCTCGCCGACGGCGAAGAGGCCGGGGATGGTGGTCTGCAGGTCGTAGTCGACCCAGAGTCCGCCCATCGTGTAGTGCACGGCGGGGTAGATGCGCATCGGCGTCTTGTACGGGTCCTCGTCGGTGATCCGCGCGTACATGTCGAAGAGGTTGCCGTACTTGGCCTCGACGGCCTTCCTGCCCATCCGCTTGATGGCATCGGCGAAGTCGAGGTACACACCCTGCCCGCCGGGGCCCACTCCCCTGCCCTCGTCGCACACGTTCTTCGCGGCGCGCGAGGCGATGTCACGGGGCACGAGGTTGCCGAACGCCGGGTAGATGCGCTCCAGGTAGTAGTCGCGCTCGTCCTCGGGGATCTTGTTCGCCGGGCGGTCGTCGCCCTTCGCCTTCGGCACCCAGATACGGCCGTCGTTGCGCAGCGACTCCGACATCAGGGTCAGCTTGGACTGGTGGTCGCCGGTGCGCGGGATGCACGTCGGGTGGATCTGCGTGAAGCACGG
This sequence comes from Streptomyces sp. NPDC002790, assembly GCF_040295505.1. Classification (NCBI taxonomy): domain Bacteria; kingdom Bacillati; phylum Actinomycetota; class Actinomycetes; order Kitasatosporales; family Streptomycetaceae; genus Streptomyces; species Streptomyces sp. NPDC002790. The sequence continues at coordinate 150,462 of NZ_JBEOVM010000002.1, forward strand.
GTTGGCGAAGTAGGCGCCGCGCCGGTGGGCGCGCCAGATCGCCGTCGCGTTGGAGTTCATGGCGTTCGTCGACAGGTAGAAGACGTTGCCGTAGCCGCCGGAGGCGAGCACCACGGCGTCCGCGAAGTGCGTCTCGATCTTGCCGGTGATCAGGTCACGGGCGACGATGCCGCGCGCCTTGCCGTCGACGATGACGAGGTCGAGCATCTCGGTGCGCGGGTGCAACTCGATGTTCCCGGCGGCCACTTGGCGGCTCAGCGCCTGGTAAGCGCCGAGGAGGAGCTGCTGGCCCGTCTGGCCGCGGGCGTAGAACGTACGGGACACCTGAACGCCGCCGAAGGAGCGGGTGTCGAGGAGACCGCCGTACTCGCGGGCGAACGGCACACCCTGCGCGACACACTGGTCGATGATCTCGACGGAGATCTGCGCGAGGCGGTGCACGTTCGACTCGCGGGCGCGGAAGTCGCCGCCCTTGACGGTGTCGTAGAAGAGGCGGTGCACTGAGTCGCCGTCGTTGCGGTAGTTCTTCGCGGCGTTGATACCGCCCTGCGCGGCGATCGAGTGGGCGCGGCGCGGCGAGTCCTGGTAGCAGAACTGGACGACGTGGTAGCCCTGTTCGGCCAGCGTGGCGCCGGCGGAGCCGCCGGCGAGACCTGTGCCGACGACGATGACGGTGTGCTTGCGGCGGTTGGCCGGGTTGACCAGCTTGGCCTCGAAGCGGCGGGTGTCCCAGCGCTCATTGACCGGGCCGGCCGGGGCCTTGGTGTCGACGACCGGTTCGCCGGTGGTGTATTCCGCGTACGTAGACATCTTCCTCAGCTCACCAATCCGGTCATGACGCCCACGGGCACGGCGATGAAGCCGAGCGTGAGCAGTACGGCGAGTACGTTGCCGACGGCTTTCAGGACGCGGTCCCGGGTCCGGCTGCCGACGCCGAGGGTCTGCGCGGCGCTCCAGAACCCGTGCTGGATGTGGAGGCCGAGGGCGAGCATCGCGACGATGTAGATGACGCTGCTGTACCAGGTCGAGAACGTGTCGATGATGTTCTGGTACGGGTGCAGGTGCTCGTAGCCGCCGGGGTGCACCGTGCCGGTCGTCAGGTCGAGGATGTGCCAGACGATGAACAGGCCGAGGATGATGCCGCCCCAGCGCATGGTGCGCGTGGCGTAGTCGGAGCGCGGCTTCTTGTGCGCGTACTTGCTGGGGCGCGCCTTGTTCCCGCGGCGGCTCAGTTGGTACGCGGAGGTGGCGTGCGCGACGACGGCGACGACCAGCACCACTCGGGCGATCCACAGGCCCCACTCGTAGTGCAGGACGGGCCCGCCCATGGTGCGCAGCCAGGAGGCGTAGTGGTTGATCTCGTCGGGGCCGAAGAAGATCTTGAGGTTCCCGATCATGTGCGCGACCAGGTAGAGCAGCATGACGAGGCCGCTCACCGCCATCACGGTCTTCTTGCCGACGGAGCTGTCCCAGATCGTACGGGGCATGGACGGCCGTCGGTCCGTCCGCGTTGCCAGAGCCATGGGTCAAGACGCTAGAGCCCAAAGGCCCGATCGGTCCAAGACATGGTGCGCCTCATTTCGATAGTCAGTCTCTATCGAAGGGTTATGGTGGCCGATATGCAGTTCCAGCAGCTTCAGTACTTCGTCGCGGTCGCGGAGACCCGGCACTTCACCCGCGCCGCCGAACTGGTGCATGTCGCCCAGCCTTCGCTGTCCCAGCAGATCCGGACGCTCGAGCGGGAGCTGGGGGTCGATCTCTTCCTGCGGGCCCGGGGCAACATCTCGCTGACGGATGCGGGCGAGGCGCTGCTCCCGCTGGCGCGGCGCATCCTCGCCGACGCGGACACGGCGCGGCACGAGGTGCAGGAGCTGGCGCAGCTCAAGCGGGGGCGGGTGCGGCTCGGGGCCACTCCGTCGCTGTGCACGGGGCTGCTGCCGGACGTGCTGCGGTCCTTCCACGACCGGTACCCGGGGATCCAGCTGATGATCGAGGAGGGCGGCTCCCACGACCTCGTACGGGAACTCGCGCGCGGCGCCCTCGACCTCGCGCTCGTCGTGCTCCCGCTGCCGGCGCCCGCGCCCGCCCTGACGACGGTGGAGCTGCTGCGCGAGGAGTTGGTGGTGGTGTCTTCCAAGGACTCGCCCGCGCCGGGGCGGGGCGGGCGGAGGTCCCTGCGGATCTCCGACCTGGAGGGCGAGCGGCTCGTCATGTTCCGGCACGGGTACGACCTGCGGGAGCTGACCGTCGCGGCGTGCCGGGGTGAGGGGTTCGAGCCGGACTTCGCGGTGGAGGGCGGTGAGATGGACGCGGTGCTGGGGTTTGTGCGGGCGGGGCTCGGGGTGGCGGTGGTGCCGTGGATGGTGGCGCATCGGGGCGGGGCGGATCTGCGGGTCACCCCGCTGGCCAAGCCGGGGCTCCACCGCACGATCGCGCTCGCACACCGCTCGGACGTGGCGCCACCACGCGCTGCGCGTGAGCTTCAGCGGATACTTTTTGAGAGGCCGGCCTGAAGGTTCACGCCCCCCCCGGCGCGCGGTTTCGGGGCTCTGCCCCGGACCCCGCGCCTCAATCGCCGGCGGGGCTTGATGTGTCCCGCCGGCGGAGCTTGAAGCGCTCAGCCCGTCGCGTCCGCCAGGGCCAGGTCGTGGAGGCGGTCCGGGGGGCCGGGGCGGGCGTAGTACCAGCCTTGGGCGGTGTCGCAGGCGAGGTGGCGGAGTTGCTCGGCCTGTGCGCCGGTCTCCACGCCCTCGACGGTGACCGACAGGCCGAGGCTGTGGGCGAGCGAGACGATGCCCTCGACGATCTTCAGGTCGACGGGGTCCGCGGGGAACTGCTGCATGCCCTGTGTGAACGAGCGGTCCAGTTTGAGGACGTTCACGGGCAGGCGGCGCAGGTTGGCCAGGTTCGAGTAGCCGGTGCCGAAGTCGTCGAGGGCTATGTCGACGCCCATTTCGGAGAGGCGTCGCAGGGGCTTGAGGAGGTCGTCGTCCGCGCCGATCAGGGCCGACTCCGTGACCTCCAGGCACAGCGCGTCCGGTTCGAGGCCGAAGCGCTCCAGGATGTCGACGGTGTCCGCCACCAGACCGGGGTGGGTGAGCTGCATCGGGGACAGGTTGACGTTGATGCGGAACGGGCCCGCCTCCTGGTACCGGTCCTGCCAGATCCGCGCCTGCCGGACCGATTCCTCCAGGACCCAGCGGCCGAGCGGCACGATCAGACCGGTGTGCTCGGCGAGCGGGATGAAGCGGTCGGGGCCGAGCACGCCGTGCTGCGGGTGCAGCCAGCGGACCAGGGCCTCGGCGCCGCGCACACTGCCGTCGCCGAGGTGCACCAGGGGCTGGTACTCGATGAAGAACTCGCCGCGGTCCAGGGCGGCGGGCAGCGCCGTCGTCAGGCCGTGCCGGGTGATGGCGCGGGCGTCGGCCTCGGGGTCGGCCAGCTCGTAGCGGTTGCCGCCCGCGGACTTCGCCCGGTACATCGTGATGTCGGCGCTGCGCAGCACCTCGGCGGGGCTGCGCTCGGCGGCCGGGCCCTCGACGATGCCGACCGAACCGCGCACGGTCAGCTCGCGCCCGTCGATGCGGATGGGGTCGGCCAGGGCGTGCATGATGCGCCCGGCCAGCTCGTCGACCTCGGCCTCGGTGTCCTTGCCGGTGGTCAGCGCCACGAACTCGTCGCCGCCGAGCCGCGCGACCATCTCTCCGGGGCCGGTGGCGCAGGCCTGGAGGCGGTCCGCAACCTCGACGAGGAGCCGGTCGCCCGCCGCGTGGCCGAGGCTGTCGTTGATGGTCTTGAAGCCGTCGAGGTCGAGGTAGCACAGGCCGAAGCGCATGCCCCCGCCCGCACTGAGCACCTTCTCCAGGCGCTCGAAGAACAGGGTGCGGTTGGGGAGCCCGGTGAGCGCGTCATGGGTGGCTTCGTAGCGCAGCCGCAGGTTCAGCAGGCGGCGCTCGGTCACGTCCTCCATGAGCGCCAGCTGGTACTGGGGCGCGCCGTCCGCGTCGCGCAGCAGTGACACCGTCAGGTTCGTCCACAGGGCGGTGCCGTCCGGGCGCGAGTAGGCCTTGTCCACCCGGTAGTGCTCGCGCTCTCCCTGCACCAGCTCGTGGTACTTGCGCCAGATGTGCGGGGCGTCCTCGGGGTGTGTCAGCTCGTGGGCCTTGCGCTTGAGCAGCTGCTGCCTGCTGCCGCCGAACATCCGCACCATCGTTTCGTTGACCTCGACGATGGTGCCGTCGAGGTCGGCGATCCCGATGCCGATCGCGGCTCCGTGGAACACCGCGCGAAACTTGGCCTCGCTCGCGTGCAGGGCCTCGGCGACGGCGCTGCGGGCATCGAGCGCGGCGCGCGATATGGCCTCCTGTTCAGCGCGGGTGCGCTCCCGCAGCCCGGCCGCGAACCCGGCGGCCATCGCGTGCTGGATACGGGCGCAGCGCGAGCGCAGCTTCTCCGCGTGCTCCACGCGCTCCGCCTCGCCGGAGGGTGCCGCTTCGCCGCAGTGCCGGACGAGGTGTGTCTCCACCACGTCGAGGGTCTGCGTGAGCGCCTCGGGGTCGGTGCAGTGGGCGTCGACCAGGGCCGCGCCGACGGCCTGCGCCTCCGCGCCGTCCAGGGCCTGCGCGCCGAGCGCGGTGCGCAACCGGCGTACGAGCGGCACGAGTTCCGCCTCGAACTCGTGCCGGGTCAGCGAGGTCGCCGTGACCGGGAAGATCGCCCGGCTCCAGAGCACGGCGAACTCGCGCACTCTGTCCTCGGGACCGCCCGACGCATCACCGCCGATGCCGTCGTCGGTCCGTGCCGACCTGCCCGTCCGGCCGGCTTTTCCGGCCGTGGATCCGGGGTTCGTGCCCCGGGAGGATGCAGCAGTCACGCCTTGCGCCCCACTCCCACATAGCCCGCGAAGGTGTACGGGTCCTCGTCCTCTGGGGCGGTGTCGGGCCGCCACACCGGCATCGCCACGATGCCCGGTTCGACCACCTCGTACCCCTTGAAGAACCGTTTGACCTCGTCGCGGTTCCGCATGATCAGCGGATTGCGGACATCGTTTCGATAGACGTCGACCATCCCGTCCGCCCGCTCCGTCTCTATGGGCATGCCCTCATTGGAGGCATGCGTCACAATGAGCAGGCTGCCCGGTGCGAGCGCCTCGCTGAGTTCGGCCACGGCCGCGTACGGGTCGTCGGCCTCTTCGATGAAGTGCAGTACGGCGACGAGGAGCAGTGCCACCGGCCGCTCCAGGTCGATCAGTTCGGCGACTTCGGGGCTCCCCAGGATCTCCCGCGGCTTGCGGAGATCCGCCGTGACGACTCCCGTGTGCGGGACGTCCTCGAGGACCGCCCTGCTGTGCGCGACGGCGACCGGGTCGTGGTCGACGTACACCACGCTCGCCCCGGGGCTCGCCTGCTGGGCCACCTCGTGCACATTGCCGAACGTCGGGATGCCGGAGCCGATGTCGAGGAACTGCGTGATGCCGAGCCCGGCGGCGTACCGCACGGCCCGGCGCATGAACGCCCGGTTCGCCTGCATGATCTTCGGCAGCCCCGGCAGGAACTCCATGGCCTTGCGGGCGGCCTCCCGGTCGACCTCGAAGTTGTGCGAACCGCCCAGGTAGAAGTCGTAGATACGGGACACACTGGGCACCGAGATGTCGATGCCCAGTGGGGCCCAGGCGGGACGCTGCATCAAGGTCTCCATGGCGTAGGCGTGCCGGTGTTCGAGCAGAGGCTACTGATCCACCGCCAATGGAGCGAGTCAAAACGGAAATTGACCGTCCGTTCCCGGTCACTGCCTCCGTCACGTGCCAATCGGCAACGATCAGAAACCATCCCGAAACCTTCTCTTTCCCCGACTTCCCCGACGAAAAGAACCGGCCCGCTCCCTCCACACGGCCTGACCTGGCCATGCGGGGAACGGACCGGCGACGAGCCAATTCCGTTGACGACTCTACTGTGAGCGCCTCACTGAACGCGCTTGCCCCTCCTGGTTGTTACTTCGGAGCGCCTACCGGCTTTCCATTCGGAGCCGCCGCGTACCAAGTACCTCCCACGCCCTGTCCGTTGGTGTCACCTGGCTTTTTGTCGCCCGAGAAGGTGTAGACGGGCCAGCAGTTCAGGGTCTGCTGCTTGGTTCCGTCGGGCCTTGTGAAGGTCATGTATCCCTTCAGTGGAATGTTCCTCGTGTCGTTCTTCGCAACCGGAGCGAGCGCGGGCCACTTCTCGGCGCAGGCGCCGACACAGTTCGACTTGATGGGCCACGCCGAGTCCTTGAGGAAGCGGTAGACCGTCATACCGTTCTTGTCGACGACGACCTCGCCGAGCTTCGGGGCGTTGCGCGTCGACAGGCCTTCGAGGTCGGCGGGCACGGCCCCGGCCTCCTGCTCCGCCTTCTTGTTGGCCTTCTTGCCGTCGGGGGCCGCGGCCCACCAAGTGCCGCCCACGCCCTGGCCCTTGACGTCGCCGGCCTTCTTGTCCATCGCGTAGTGGTACATGGGCCAGCCGTCGACCGTCAGCTGCTTCGTGCCGTCGGCGGCGGTGACCTCGCCGAGCAGCGAGGCGTCGACCCCGGGCGCGGCCTTGGCGCCGCTCGCCGGCACGACCGGCCACGCCTTCAGGCAGGCCGCGTCACAGTTCGACTTGGGCGGTTCGGCGGTGTCCTTGTCGAAGCGGTACAGGGTCATACCGTCGCTGTCGGTGAGCACCTTGCCGAGTTCCTTGCTGTCCCACGAGGCCAGTTGTCCGGCCGACTTGGCCTTGGCGGCGCTCTTGTCGGTGCTGCCCGACGAGCCGTAGCCGTCGGAGGACCCGTAACCGCCCTGCGCGTCGGCCGCGCTGCCCACGTTCTGGCCCGTGGATGCCTGGTCGCCCTGGTCCTGACCGCACGCCGTCGTGAGCGCCAGCAGGGCCGCAGCTGTCGCTACGAGCGAGGCGCTCCGCCAGGAGGTCTTCATCTCAACTCCCGCACATTGCTTGGGTGTTGTGCGATCCGGGGTGGGCCGCACATGGCCCTAGGTACGCGCGGCGGTGACGGCTGTGTTCAATGCGCGGGAAGATTTCTTCGGGTGCGGCAGCGGCCTGCGCCCTGGGGGCGCAGCTCCGGTGGCAGGCCCGCGTACGTCCGCAAACCCGAATGCTCCCGCGCCCCACCATCGGGGCATTCCGGGCCCGTGTCGGCGTGCCGGGGCCCGCCACTGCTCAGGATCATGGTCGTGCATCGAACCAAGCGCTCCGGATCGGCCCTGGTCACCCGCGTCATCGCGGTGCTCGCCACCGCGTGGCTGTGCGGCGCGCCGAGCGCGGCCGCCACCGCCGCACCGGTCGCCGTCCCGGCCGACAACTGCGCGTACGCCTCCGTGGACGGCGGCTCGTCGGGCCACGCGGTGGCGGTCTCCGGCAGCGGCGTCTGCCGCGCGGGCCCCAGCACGCCCCCGCCGAAGAAGCCCGCGCCCAAGCCTCCGCCTCCGAAACCGGCACCCCCGCCACCGCCGCCCCCTCCGCCGACACCGACGCCTCCCCCGCCTCCGCCACCGCCCCCTGCTCCCGAACCACCCCCGAAACCCCGGCCGAAGCCGACGCCGACCCCGACCCATACGAAGCCCCCACCACCAAGTCCGAAGCCGGTGCACTACCCGGCCTACCGCCCGACCGCCCACCGCGCCCCACCGCGCGACGGCCCGTCCCTGGTCACGCTCACCCTGCTCATCACCGCACCCGCGGTGCTCGCTGTCGCCGCACTGCGTCCCCGCTGAACTTGTTGAACATTTGTGGAGTTGTCGATGTCGGAATGGCTTGTTCTCGCCCTCGCGATGCTCGCGGTCTGCGGTGTCGTCCTCGTCGTCCAGGTCCTGCAGCAGCGCAGGATCGGCGATGACGACGATCCGTCCGAGACCCCCGACGTCATCGAGTACATGACGATGATGATCGGCGTGGTCTACGCGATCGTCCTCGGCCTCGCCATCGCGGGTGTCTGGGAGGGCCGCAGCGCGGCCGAGGACCACGTACGCAACGAGGCGCAGGCGCTGCACGAGATCCATGAGCGCGTCCGGGTCTACCCGGCGGACGTACGCGACCGGATTCGCACGGATGTCGACAGGTATGTCAGCCATGTCGTCACCACCGAGTGGAACTCGATGCGCACCAAGGGCGAACTGACCGCGAAGGGCGACGCGCTGCTGAAGACGGTGCGCGAGGACGTCACGGACTTCGAGCCGAAGAACGACTTCCAGGCGCAGGCCTATCAGCCGCTGCTCGACCAGGTGACGGCCGCCGACGAGGCGCGCGGCGCGCGTTCGGACTCGACCGGCGCCACGATGCCGGGCGTCGTCTGGTTCGGCCTGGTCGCCGGCGCCCTGGTCACCATCGGCATGATCTTCGCGCTGCAGATCAGGCGCACCAGGCGCGAGCTGGTCCTCGCCGGGCTCTTCTCGTCCCTGATCGCGTTCCTGCTCTTCCTGATCTGGGACCTCGACGCCCCGTACAGCCGGGGCGTCGCGGCCACGGCGGAACCCTTCCTGATGCTGTTCCCCGGCGCCCACTGACCGGAAGCCACCTGACCGGCCCACACGTGTGCCCCGTTCGTACGACACGGATCGCGGCCGTACGGGGGTGTCCTTAGCGTTTCCGGCATCGAGGTGCCCGTCCCCTGCGCGCGGAACCGATCCGCTGCCGCTCCTCGTGAACTCCGGAGGAACCCCCATGCACGCGATACGTGCCGCATCCGCCGTTGCGCTCTCGCTGGCCGCTCTGACCTTGACCGCACCGTCGGCCGCTGCCGAGGACCCGGGCCCTGGCTCGTTCCGGCCGAGCATCTCCCCCACCACGATCGCCGCGGGCGGCACGGTGTCCCTGTCGGCCACCGGCTGCGAGGGAGTTACCGAGGTTTCGGCCGAGGTGTTCGCCACCGTCACGATTCCGCCCCGGCAGGGCCCTCACCCCGCGAAGGTGGACTGGGACGCGAAACAGGGCAACACCTACCCCGTGACGTTCATCTGCAACGGCGGCAAACCCCACACGGCCCAGCTCACCATCGCCACCGGCCGCCCCGACGCCTCCCCCAGCCCCGTCCCGCAGGGCGTCAAGGCCGGGATCGGTGGCAGTGCCGGAGGGCTCGATCTGCAGGAGGTCGCCCTCGGTGGCGCCCTGATCGCGGGCGCGCTCGGCACCGCATACGTCGTGGCCCGCCGCCGCACCGGCGACAAGCGCGCCTGACCCGCCCCGCCACCCCATGTCGAACTGGCGCTTCGCGGACGAGGAACGGCCCAGAAGGCGCGCCCCGTGGGGCGTGCTCGCACTGGTGCTGCTCACGGGGCTCGCGCTCGTCCGCAGCGGGTCGGGGCAGGTCGACTCCGGCCCCCCGCAGCCCGCCTCCGCCGCGACCGCCGAACGGCGCACCCCCGAGCAGGCGCGGGCGGAGGCCGTCCGTCCGCTGCCCTTCTCGCCGGTCGAGCGGGTCCGGGTTCCGGCGATCCGGGTCGACGCCCCGGTGGCGGAGGTCGGCCTGGACGCGGAGGGCTGGATCGACGCGCCGCCGCCCGAGGAGGCGAACCTGGCGGGCTGGTTCACGGGGGCCGCGGCGCCAGGTGAGCGGGGCACCGCGGTCGTCGTGGGCCATGTCGACAACGCGCGCGGCCCCGCCGTCTTCTACGGCCTGGGCTCACTGCACGAGGGCCACCACGTGGAGATCCGGCGCAAGGACGGCAGGACGGCCGTCTTCCGGGTCTACGGGGTCGAGGTGTTCGCGAAGTCCCGCTTTCCGGGGCGCAAGGTCTACCGCTCGCGCGGCACGCCGGAGCTGCGGCTCATCACGTGTGGCGGCCACTTTTCGAAGCGCGACGGATATGAGGGCAACGTCGTGGCGTTCGCCCGCCTGGTGTCGACGCGCTGAGGCCATGTCACACCCCGTAGGGGCGCGGCACCGTCATCCGGTATCCCGCGTCGAGCAAGCGTGGCAAATAGGTACGCACCGCCGTGAGCGTCTGGGAGCGGTCGCCTCCCGCGTCGTGGTTGAGCACGATCACGCCGGGCGCGGCTCGGTGCACCACTCGCGAGATCACCGTCGGGGCTCCGGGGTTGTCCCAGTCGAGCGAGTCCACGGTCCAGGCCAGCGGCTCCATGCCGAGTTCGGAACCCAGCTCGAAGACGTTCCGGTTCCACGCTCCGTAGGGTGCCCGGAACCAGAGCGGCGGCTCGCCGATGGTCCGCTCGACGAGCTCGCTGGTGCGCTCGATCTCGGCACGGATCCGCGTCCGGTCCAGCTTCAGGAGCAGGGGGTGCGTCCAGGTGTGGTTGCCGATGACGTGTCCTTCGCCGGCCATCCTGCGCAGCAGGTCGGGGCTCTCCCGCGCCCTGTCACCGCACACGAGGAACGTCGCGCGCACGTCGTGCTCGCGCAGGATCCGCAGGATCTCGGGGGTGTACGCGGGGTCGGGCCCGTCGTCGAAGGTGAGCGCCATGGCGCGGTCGCCGGGCTCGGTGTCCAGCCTCAGGACGGGCTCGGTGCGCACCTTCAGTGCCGCGCGCCGCGGGCCGCCGGGACCGGCCATCGGGCGCAGCCGGTACGTGGACGGTTCGCGCACGGGACGGGCGGCCCCGCCCGCCGGGGCCGGGGCGGCGAGCTGCCGGTCGGGGCCGGTACAACCGGTGAGCGCGGCGAGTCCGACGACGGTGAAGCCGCGCAGCAACGCGCGCCGTCCGGGGGTGTCCTGATGCTTTGTCATGATTGATGCGTGACACGGCACGCGGGCGCCGCGCACGGAACCACCGGATGGGACGCGGGAAAGCACCTGATCGGCGGCTTCTCGGTTAACCTCTGCCGCGTGACCGAAGATCAGCCACATCAGTTCGAACGCGGCACCGACGGACCGAAAGTGATCGTCGTCGGCGTCGACGGTTCCGATTCCTCGTTCCGCGCGGCGGCCTACGCGGGGGGCCTGGCCCGCAGGCAGCGGGCGCTGCTCGCCGTGGTCTATGTGCAGCCCCTGATCACGGGCGGGGCCGCGCTCGGGGTACCCGTCGCCGAGACGACCGACGAGATCGCGGAGGGGCTCATCGCCTACATCCGCGAGGCCACGGAGCGGGTCAAGGGCATATACGACGTGCGCTGGGAGTTCCACACCTTCCGCGGCGACCCGTTCAACGGTCTGGTCACGGCCGCCGACGAGTTGACGGCGGACGCGGTGGTGGTCGGCGCGTCGGAGCAGGCGGGTCACCGCATCGTCGGCTCGGTCGCCGTACGTCTGGTGAAGGCGGGCCGCTGGCCGGTCACGGTCGTCCCGTAAAGATTTCCGTGGGTGCCTCTACGGCGCTGCTGTCTTCCGAACCCGCTGCCACAGGGGCATCATGATCGGCCGTCAGCCGTCGTCGCAGCAGCGAAGAGGTGAGGTCCCCATGGCCGTCCCCCCAAAGATCTCGAGAGGGCATGGCGTACTGCGCCGCAAGCCCATCGAGCAGATCGAGGACACGGAGTCCGGAGGGAAGCTCACCCGTTCGCTCGGCCTGTGGCAGCTCACCTCGATCGGTGTCGGCGGCATCATCGGCGCAGGCATCTTCACCCTCGCCGGCACCGTCGCGAACGGCACGGCGGGGCCCGCGGTCCTCGTCTCGTTCCTCATCGCGGGCATCGCGAGCGCGGCGGCCGCGCTGTCGTACGCGGAGTTCGCCGGGATGATCCCGAAAGCCGGGTCCGCGTACACGTACGGCTACGCGGTGCTCGGTGAGCTCGTCGGCTGGTTCATCGGCTGGGACCTGCTCCTGGAGTACACGGCGATCGTCGCGGTCGTCGCGATCGGCATCTCCGGCTACTTCAGCTTCCTGCTGGGCGAGATGGGACTCGACCTTCCCAGCTGGATGCTGGGCGCGCCGGGCACCGGCAGCGGCCACAAGGTCGACCTGTTCGCCGCCGCGCTGTGTCTGCTCATCGCGTGGCTGCTGAACATGGGCATGAAGAACGCGGCCCGCTTCGAGACCTTCGTGGTCGTGCTCAAGGTCCTCGTGGTGCTGCTCGTCATCGGCGTCGGCGTCTTCCACATCAACTCGGGCAACTACACGCCGTTCTTCCCGTTCGGCGTCAGCGGAGCGTTCACCGGCGCCGCCACGGTCTTCTTCGCGGTCTTCGGCTACGACGCCATGTCGACGGCGGCCGAGGAGTCGAAGGACGCGCAGCGCCACATGCCGAAGGCAATCATCTACTCGCTCATCATCTCGATGATCCTTTACGTGCTTGCCTGCCTGGTCCTGACCGGCATGCAGAACTACAAGGACATCGACCCGGAGAGCGGATTCTCGACCGCGTTCAAGTCGGTGGGCCTGGGCGGCCTCGCGGACGTCATCGCGGTGGGCGCGATCATCGGCATCCTCACCGTGATGTTCACGTTCATGCTGGGCGTCACGCGCGTGTGGTTCGCCATGTCGCGCGACGGTCTGCTGCCGAAGTGGTTCGCGAAGACCCACCCGACGCGGAACGTGCCGACCCGTGTGACGTGGATCGTCGGCTTCTGCTCCGCCGCCATCGCCGGTTTCCTGCCGATCGGCGAGGCGGCCGAACTCACCAACATCGGGATCCTGTTGGCGTTCGTCGTGGTCTGTGTGGCGATCATCGTGCTGCGCTACCGTCAGCCGGAGCTGCCGCGCACCTTCCGCACGCCGGCCATGCCGTTCGTGCCCGCCGTGGGCATCGTCTTCTCGATCTGGCTGATCACGTTCCTGCAGTGGCAGACGTGGGTGCGGTTCGCCGTGTGGTTCCTGATCGGTCTGGTCATCTACTTCACCTACTCCTACAAAAAGTCCGAATTGGCCCGCACATCCGACTGATTCCGCACTGGCCACCGGGGCTCCGCCCGTCCCGCTCACCGCACCGCTCGTCGAGGGCTTCGCCCCGCCCGCCGCAGATCCCCGCGCGTCCCCTGGGCGCGCGGGACGGGCTGCGTTGGCATACGCCCATGACGACGGCGCTCACGACACCCACGACGACGGAGGAGGACCTCGCCCAGGTCCAGCGGGAGCACGGCGGTCCGCTCTTCTCGTTCCTGCTGCGCCTGTGCGACGGTGACGCCCAGCGCGCGGAGGACCTGGTCCAGGAGACGTACGTACGCGCCTGGCAGCATCCGGAGGCCCTCGACCCACGCTACGAGTCGGTGCGGCCCTGGCTGTTCACGGTCGGGCGGCGGCTCGCCATCGACGCCCGCAGGGCGCGGCTCTCGCGGCCCGCAGAGGTGGGCGACGCCGTCCTGGAGAACGCCCGGGTGTGCGCGGACCACGCGGAGCGCTCGGCGGCCGCTCTCGACGTGCGGGAGGCGGTGGCGACCCTCTCCCCCGAACACCGTGCCGTCCTGCTCGAGGTCTACTTCAAGGGCGCCAGTGTGTCGGAGGCCGCACACGCGCTCAACATTCCCACCGGTACGGTGAAGTCCCGTGCGTATTACGCGTTGCGGGCGTTGCGGCGCGTCCTTCCGGGTTACGCATCCGACCTGCGGTGAAACCGTAGGCCGGGTCAAGCATCGGTAAAGCGCCTTGCTCCGCACCCCCTTTCCTCGGTTGAGTAATCCGCTGTCCTCCCCGTTGAGTTGAGGCGGGTGGGTCCGGGGGCCGAAGCAGCACGCGGACCGGAGGAAGGCAGGAAGGCGATGCGGTACGGGAGCGATGAGGGCACGGACGGCATGTCCGGCGCCGAGGGTGGACCGGGCGGCGGACTCGTCGTCCCCATGGCGTGGTTGTACGCGGAATACATCGCGGACGAGTTGCTGCGGACGGGCGACCTGATGCCGCCCACGTCCTTCGAGTTCAAGGCGGGCCGTGACGCGCTCGCGCTGACGATCTTCCTGTCCGACGCGGGCGACGAACTCTCCGGGATCCGCGTCGTGTCCCAACTGGAGAACTGGCTGTCGCTGACGGCGTACGACCAGCCGTGGCAGTCGTGGGTACGGGACCGCTTCGCGGAGCGGCTCGACCGGGACGCGAGGGCCCGGCGGCCCTCGCCCGACCTGCTGCTCGCCGAGGCGGCGTGGAGATGGCTGGAGGAGACGGAGCTGCTCGCCCCCGACCTGGACGCGGTGCCCGTGCCGGACGAGGAGGACGGGCCGCAGGTGTGGACACCTGCGTGGCAACTCGGCTTACCGCTCGGCCACTTGGCGATTTCGCTTTTCTGAGCGGGCCGCGGACCCTACGGCGCGTACACGCCCGCCCGGTACTTCGGGATCCGGATCGTGATCTTCATGCCCGCGCCCTCCGCGGTCTCGATCACCAGGCCGTACGCGTCGCCGAAGACCTGGCGCAGGCGTTCGTCGACGTTGGAGAGGCCGATGCCGTGGCCCTGGCCGCCCTCGCCGCGCAGGATCGCCCGGAGTTCGCCGGGGTTCATGCCGACGCCGTCGTCCTCGATGACGACCTCGGCCTCGGCGCCCGCGTCGGTGGCGCCGATCGAGATGCGGCTGCGGGCGGCGGCGCCCTCCAGGCCGTGCTTGACCGCGTTCTCGACGAGCGGCTGGAGGCACAGGAACGGCAGCGTCACCGGCAGGACCTCCGGGGCGATCTGCAGGGTGACGGAGAGGCGGTCGCCGAAGCGGGCGCGGACGAGGGCCAAGTACTGGTCGATGGAGTGCAGTTCGTCGGCGAGCGTCGTGAAGTCGCCGTGCCGGCGGAAGGAGTAGCGGGTGAAGTCGGCGAATTCCAGCAGGAGTTCGCGGGCCCGCTCGGGGTCCGTGCGGACGAACGAGGCGATCGCCGCGAGGGAGTTGAAGATGAAGTGCGGTGAGATCTGCGCGCGCAGCGCCTTGATCTCCGCCTCGATGAGGCGGGTGCGGGAGCGGTCCAGCTCGGCGAGTTCGAGCTGGACCGAGACCCAGCGGGCGACCTCGTCGGTGGCGCGGGCCAGCACCGCGGACTCCCGGGCCGCGTAGGCGACGACGGCACCGAGCACCCGGCCGTCCGCGACCACGGGCGCCGCCACCGCCCACCCCAGCGGGCAGTCGTCGTCTCCGCATCCGCAGTCGAACGCGGCGCTGCGGCCTCCCGTGAGCACCGTGTCGACGCGCTCCATCACCTGGGCGGCGTGGGCGTGTTCGGCTGCCCCGTCCCACGCGAGGACCGTGGAGCGGTTGGTGACGGCGAGGGCGTCAGTGCCGAGCAGCGTACGCAGGCGGCGCGCGGACTTGCGGGCGGTGTCCTCGGTGAGCCCCGCACGCAGCGCGGGGGCGGCGAGCGAGGCGGTGTGCAGGGTCTCGAAGGTGGCGCGCTCCACGGGCGTGCCGACGTCGCTGCGCCCATCGGGGTGCGCGGTGCGCCGTCCGAGCAGGAACCCTGCGCCGAGCAGGACGGGGCACAGGGCGATGAGAACCGCGGTGACGGTACCGCTCACTGCGACCCGCCTCCCGTCTCCCCCGCACGTGCCCGCGACGTCCGGCCGTCCAGTCCCTCGCGGCCCCGCCCGGCCGCGCCCAGCGACTCGGGGAGGTGCAGGCGCGTCATCGTCGCCGTCGTGTGCGGCGGGATCGCGGCCCGCGTGGCCAGGGACACGAGGATCATCGCGAGGAAGCCGACCGGCACCGACCACACGGCCGGCCAGGCCAGCAGCGTGTGCAGCCAGCCCGAGGTGTCCGGCCCTGCCACCGTCAGCGTCACCGCCACCAGGGCCGAGCCGCCCCCGAGGAACAGGCCCGCGAGCGCGCCGGGCGGGGTGAGGCGGCGCCACCAGATGCCCAGGATGAGCAGGGGGCAGAACGAGGACGCCGACACCGCGAACGCCATGCCGACCGCGTCCGCGACCGGCACCCCGTCCACCAGGAGCGCCCCGCCGAGCGGCATCGCGATCGCGAGCAGCACGGCGAGCCGGAAGTGCCGTACGCCGCGCGCCTGCAGCACGTCCTGGCTGACGACTCCTGCGACCGCCATGGTCAGCCCCGACGCGGTGGACAGGAACGCCGCGAACGCGCCGCCCGCGACCAGTGCGCCCAGGAGGTCGCCCGCCACCCCGTCGAAGACGCGCCCCGGCAGCAGCAGCACGGTGGCGTCGGCGTCCTGGGTGGCGGTGAGTTCGGGCGCGTACAGGCGGCCCAGCCAGCCGTACACGGGCGGCAGCAGGTAGAAGAGGCCGATCAGTGAGAGGACCACGACGGTGGTGCGGCGGGCCGCGCGGCCGTTGGGGCTGGTGTAGAAGCGGACGACGACGTGCGGCAGGCCCATGGTGCCGAGGAACGTGGCCATGATCAGGCCGTACGTGGCGTAGAGCGGGTGGTCGGCGCGGCTGGTGGCGAGCGGCCGGCCCGCGCCGACGCCGGCGGTCGGCGGGGTGAGGGTCGCGGCCTCCGGTGGCGGGGCGCCCTGGCCGTGCCAGGCCAGCAGGAGGAAGAAGGCGGGCACCAGGAGGGCCGTGAGCTTGAGCCAGTACTGGAAGGCCTGGACGAAGGTGATCGAGCGCATGCCGCCTGCCGCGACCGCGAGGACCACGACCGCGGCGACGAGCGTCGCGCCGAACCAGCGGGGCGCACCCGTGAGGATCTGGAGCGTGAGCCCCGCGCCCTGGAGCTGGGGCACCAGGTACAGCCAGCCCGCCCCGACCACGAACAGGCTGACCACGCGCCGCACCTGGCGGGATTCGAGGCGTCCTTCGGCGAAGTCGGGCAGCGTGTACGCGCCCGAGCGGCGCAGCGGGGCCGCGACGAAGACGAGCAGGACCAGGTAGCCGGCCGTGTAGCCGACCGAGTACCAGAGCATGTCCGGGCCGTGGATGAGGAGCAGGCCCGCGATGCCGAGGAAGGACGCGGCCGAGAGGTACTCGCCGCTGATCGCCGCCGCGTTGAGGCGGGGGCCCACCGTGCGGGACGCGACGTAGAAGTCGGACGTCGTGCGGGAGACGCGCAGGCCGAAGCCGCCGATGAGGACGGTGGCGAGGACGACGACGGCCACCGCGGGGATCGCGTACGCCTCGTTCACGGCGTTCCATGGTCGTGCGCGTCGGCCGGGCGGCCGCGTACGAGGTCGGCGAAGTCGCGTTCGTTGCGCTCGGCGCGGCGGACGTACCACCAGGCGATGAGCACGAGGAACGGGTAGCAGCCGAAGCCGAGGACGAGCCATTGGACGGGGGCGTTGCGCAGGGCGCCGAAGAAGAGGGGGAGGGCGGCGACGGGGACGGCGAGGAGCATGAACGCGGTGATTCCGGCGCGGAGTTGGCTGCGCATGAGGGAGCGGACGTAGGCGGCGCCGAGTGTGGTTTGTTCGTCGATCTCCCACTGCGTGCGGGGGCCTGCCGGGCCGGGGGGTCGGCGGGGTTCGCCGGTCACGGTTTCGCGTTGCGGGGGATCGTGCACGGGCGGAGTTTAGGCAGGTGGGGTTGGATCGGGGAAGGGGTGGCTCGCGGTTCCACGGGGGTGCGGTCGCGGGGCGCTGCCCCGGACCCCGCTGCTCAATCGCCGCAGGGGCTTCAGTGGCGCATCAGTAGTTCTCTCACTCGGCTTGCGTGGCGGCGGCTCACCGGGATCTCCGCCGTGCCGATCCGGACCGTCATTCCCGCGCCGTCGAGGCGGAGTTCGTCGATGCGGTGGAGGGCGACGAGGTGGCTGCGGTGGACGCGGACGAAGCCGAGTTCCTGCCAGCGTTCCTCCAGGGTGCTGAGCGGTATCCGTACCAGGTG
The DNA here is from genome assembly GCF_040295505.1 of Streptomyces sp. NPDC002790. Classification (NCBI taxonomy): domain Bacteria; kingdom Bacillati; phylum Actinomycetota; class Actinomycetes; order Kitasatosporales; family Streptomycetaceae; genus Streptomyces; species Streptomyces sp. NPDC002790. The sequence continues at coordinate 168,081 of NZ_JBEOVM010000002.1, forward strand.
GCTGACGCCGTCGTCCGTGTGCAGGCGCGCGTAGTCGCCCTGCGCCTCGGCGTAGGTGATGTCGGCGATGGCCACGAGCCGGGTGATGCCGCCGAGTTCGACGGGGATGCGGTCGGCGACGGTGGCCGGCGGCGCGCTGCTCGCGAGGCGTTCGGTGACCCGGCTGACGGCCTCCGCGAGGCGCTCGCGGCGCACCGGCTTGAGGACGTAGTCGACGGCCTTCAGGTCGAAGGCCTTGACCGCGAAGTCCTCGTGGGCGGTGACGAAGACGACGAGTGGCGGGCGGGCGAAGCCTGCGAGGAGGCGTGCCACGTCGAGGCCTGTCAGGCCCGCCATTTGGATGTCGAGGAAGAGGACGTCGATCGCGCCGTCCCCGCCCTCGAGTGCGCGGCCGATGCGGCGCAGCGCCTCGTTGGCGTCGGTGGCGCCCTCGGCGGTGCGGACGCGCGGATCGGCCCGCAAGAGGTACAGGAGTTCGGCGAGGGCGGGTTCCTCGTCGTCGACGGCCAGTGCGCGCAGCATGCGGCGGAGTGTAATCGCGCGGTCGCTTGAATGAATCAGCCGCCTCCTGCGTACCGGTAACCGACAGCAGGAGGAAGGCATGTGGTCCCTGGAACGGCATCGCGACGTAGGCGCCTACGCGCTCGGGGTTCTCGACCCCGCGGAACGCTTCCGCTTCGAGGACCACCTGCCCGAGTGCGCCACGTGCGCGGCCCTGGTCGGTGAACTGGCGCCCACGACGGGCGCGTTGGCGCTGTACGCGCGGGCGACGCCGCCGTGCGTGGAGGTGCTGGCGCGTCCGGCTCCGAACCTTCTCGACCGGTCCGTTGACCGGCTCGGGGCGCTGCACCGCAGGGCGCGGCGCCGGCTGTGGGGTGCGGCCGTCGCGGCGGTGCTCGTGCTCGCGGCGGCGGGGCAGGGAGTCGCGATGGTCACCGGGGTCGGTGCGGGCCCATCCCGGCACACGGCGACCTTGAGCGGGCACGACAACGGGAGCGGTGTGGCGGCGACGGTGACGGCGGACGACCAGGACTGGGGCACGCAAGTGGGCCTGGACGTCCGGGATCCGGGCGGGCCGCGGGTGTGCGAGCTGGTCGCGGTGGGCCGGGACGGCTCGGAGCAGACGGTGGCGACGTGGACGGTGCGCGGGGACCCGGTGACACTGGACGGCGGGGTGGCGGCGCGGCCCGCGGACCTCGCGCGGTTCGAGGTGCGGGCGGCGGACGGACGGCCGCTGCTGTCGCTCCCCATGCGCTGAGCGACTGGCCGAGCCGCTACTTGAGCAGCCTCGACATCCTGCGGTCCGCGAGCGGCTTGCCGCCCGTCTGACAGGTCGGGCAGTACTGGAGCGCGCTGTCGCTGAAGCTGACCTCGCGGACCGTGTCCCCGCACACGGGGCACTTCTCCCCGGCCCGTCCGTGCACGCGAAGCCCGCTCTTCTTCTCGGCCTTGAGCTTCCCGGCGGCGACTCCACGGGAACGCTCGACGGCATCGGTCAGTGTCGTCCGCATCGCCTCGTACAGGGTGTGCACGTCCTCGGCGCCCAGCCCGGCCGTCGGCTTGAACGGTGACATGCGGGCGGCGTGCAGGATCTCGTCGCTGTAGGCGTTGCCGATGCCCGCGATGAGTGACTGGTCGCGCAGGGCGCCCTTGATCTGGCGCCGCTCCCCCTTCAGCAGGCGCGCGAAGGCCGCCTCGTCGAAGTCGTCCGCGAGCGGGTCGGGGCCGAGGCGGACGATGCCGGGGACATCGCCGGGGTCCCGGACCACGTACACGGCGAGTTTCTTCGTGGTGCCGGCCTCGGTGAGGTCGAAGCCCTCGCCGGTCTCCAGGGCGACGCGCAGCGCGAGCGGTCCCTTGCCGGGCTTCGGAGGGCCGTCGGGCAGCCGCTCCTTCCACTGCAGCCAGCCCGCGCGGGCCAGATGCGTGACCAGGTGGGGCCCGCCCTCGGTGCTCACGTCCAGGAACTTGCCGTGCCGCGCCACGGCCGCGACCGTGCGGCCCTCCAGGGCGGTGAGCGGCGGGTCGTACGTCTTCAGGACGCTCACCGCGACCGGCAGGACGCGCACGATGTCGCGGCCCACCAGGTGCTCGGTGAGGAAGTCCTTGAGCGCTTCGACCTCGGGGAGCTCCGGCATGTCCTCCAGCCTCTCACCCGCGCGCGGGCACCACGAATTCGCACCAGACGCATTTGCCCGCGCCGCGTGCCTCCACGCCCCACACGTCGGCGAGCTGGTCGACGAGGAACAGTCCGCGTCCCGAGACGCCGTCCTCGCCCGCCTCGCGGCGGCGCGGCAGGGCGCTGGAGGTGTCCTCCACGTCGACCCTGAGTCGGCGGTCGGCGCCGGTGAGGACGCGCAGGGTGACGATCGCGGGTCCTTCGGTGTGCAAGAGGGCGTTGGTGATCATCTCGTCGGCGACGAGTTCGATCTCGTCGGCGCTCTCCGTCGCTCCCCAGGCGCGGACGGCGTGCCGGACCATGTGGCGGGCGGCCGTGAGCGCCTCCGGGTCGCCCGGCGGCACGTGTTCGGTGAGCCGGCCGCCGCGCTGCACCGCGCCCGCGCCGCGGCGGCGCAGGAGCAGCAGCGCCACGTCGTCCTCGACGTCGCGTTCCTCGCACGAAGCGACGAGCCGGTCGGCGAGTTCGTCGAGGTCGTCGGGCCCCGTACCGATCAGGGTGGTGAGGTCCTGGAGCCCGTCGGCGAGGTCGGTACCGGGCTGTTCGACGAGCCCGTCGGTGCACAGCACCAGCGCCTCACCGGGGTCGAGTTCGGCGGTGGTCACGGGGTATTCGAGCCGCCCGAACTCGGCGGACAGGCCGAGCGGGAGCCCGCCCTCCACCGGCAGCCTGTGGCAGTTGCCGCCGGGCAGGCGGAGCAACGGGTCGAGGTGTCCGGCCCGTACGAGCTGGACGACGCCGGTCGACAGGTCGGCCTCCGCGTACAGACAGGTCGCGAAGCGGTCGGTGTCGAGTTCGTGCAGGAAGGAGGAGGCGCGGGCGATGACGGTGGCGGGTGTGTGGCCCTCGGCGGCGTAGGCGCGCAGCACGATGCGCAGCTGCCCCATGACGGCGGCGGCGTGCGTGTCGTGTCCCTGTACGTCGCCGATGACCACGCCGACGCGGCCGCCGGGCAGCGGGATCACGTCGTACCAGTCGCCGCCGATGTCCCGGCCGAGGGAGGCCGCGCGGTAGCGCACGGCGAGGTCGGCGCCCGGCACGTCGGGGATGGTGCGCGGCAGCATGGCCTGTTGCAGGCCCTGGGCGAGGTCCTTCTCCTGCTCGTAGAACATGGCGCGCTGGAGGCTCTGCGCGATGCTGCTGCCGAGCGCGACCATGACGTTGCGCTCGGATTCCGTGAAGCCCTGGCGGTCGTGGAAGAGCAGGCCGACCACGCCGATGGGCTTGGCCTGCGCGATGAGCGGCAGGTAGGCGGCCGAGGTGATCTGCATGTGGGTGAGCCGCGCCCACAGCTCGGGGTACTGGGCGGCGAACTCCTGCGGCGACCCGATGAAGCGGGGCTGGAGGGTGCGCACGGCCTCGCTCATCGGGTACGGGTCGTCGACGCGGGTGGCGTGGATGCCCGGCACGAACGCACCCTCGGGGCCCTCGGCGACGAGGTGGATGCGCCCGGCTCTGACGAGGCCCATGACGAAGCTGGTCGCGCCGCGGTGGTCGACGCCGTGGGTGTCGCGCAGCACGTCGATGACGTCCTGGACGGTGCGGGCGTGCGCGAGGGCGGCCGTCGTGTACTGCACGATGCCGGTGTCGCCGTGCCGGAGGACGCGCCGGGCATCGCGCTCGGCCTGCACGGTGGCGTCGTTCAGTTCGTCGGTGGCGTCGCGGACGATGCCCAGGATGCGGCGCGGTCGGCCCTGCTCGTCGCGGCGGATGTAGCCGCGGGTGTGGGTCCAGCGCATCTCGCCCGTGCGGGTGCGGATGCGGAAGTACGTTCCGTAGGTCTCGTCGCCGCTCTTGAGAGCCCGGGACACGAGGGCGTCGAGCCGTCCGCCCTCACTGGGCGGAACCCGCAGGCCGAGGGTGGTCGGCCGGTCGTCGTACTCCTCCGGAAGGATGTCGAAGACCTCGTGGGCCTGGCTGTCCATGGCCATGAGCCCCGTGTCGAGGTCCCATTCGAAGCTGCCCATGCGCAGGCCGCGGCCGTACGCTTCCAGAAAACCCCGCGAGGAGTCCTCCGGGCTCTCCCCTCCTGGGGCGTTCCCGGACTCCTCGCCGCCCCCGTCACCCGCGCCCATGATCCCCACGCTAGGGCGAGCCCCCGTCGCCCGCACGTCAGACCCTTGCCGCGCGGCGGGGCACACACTGGAGGCATGGACTGGTTCGGCGCCTCGGACTACTGGCTCGCCCGCCTGGTGTTCCAGCGGGGCCTCGCGGCGCTCTACCTCGTGGCGTTCGTGGCGGCGGCGCTCCAGTTCAGGGCGTTGCTCGGGGAGCGCGGGATGACGCCGATCCCCCGGTTCGTGGCGCGCGTGCCGTGGAAAGCGGCGCCCTCGCTGTTCCGGCTGCACTACTCGGACCGGTTCTTCGCCGGGTGCGCGTGGGGTGGGGCGGTGCTGGCGGCCGGGCTGCTCGCCGGGGTGGACGGGTTGTTGCCGCTGTGGGCGGCGATGCTGCTGTGGCTGGTGCCGTGGGCGCTGTATCTGTCGATCGTGAACGTCGGCCAGACCTGGTACGGCTTCGGCTGGGAGTCGCTGCTCCTGGAGGTCGGTTTTCTGGCGGTGTTCCTCGGGAACGACGAGGTGGCGCCGCCGATCCTGGTGCTGTTCCTGCTGCGCTGGGTGCTGTTCCGCCTGGAGTTCGGGGCCGGGCTGATCAAGCTGCGGGGCGACGAGTGCTGGCGGAAGCTGACCTGCCTCGACTTCCACCACGAGACGCAGCCGATGCCGAACCCGCTGAGCTGGTTCTTCCACCACCTGCCGCGCCCGCTGCACCGGGTGGAGGTCGCGGCGAACCACGTCACCCAGCTGGCGGTTCCGTTCCTCCTCTTCACGCCGCAGCCGGTCGCCACGTGGGCTGCGGCCCTGATGATCGTCACCCAGCTGTGGCTGGTCGCCTCGGGCAACTTCGCGTGGCTGAACTGGCTCGCGATCGTCCTGGCCGCCTCCGCGCTCGACCTGTCCGCCCTGCACACACCACCGGCGCTGCCCGACGCACCGCTCTGGTACGAGGTGGTGGTCATCGCCGTCACGGTGGGGGTCGCGGCGCTCAGCTATCGGCCGGTGCGCAATCTGCTCTCCCGCCGCCAGTCCATGAACCGCTCCTACGACTCCTTGCACCTGGTCAACACGTACGGGGCGTTCGGCTCGGTCGGGCGGGTCCGGCAGGAGATCGTGATCGAGGGCACGGCGGACGAGGTGCCACGCCCCGAATCGGGCTGGCTGGCCTACGAGTTCAAGGGCAAGCCCGGTGATCCGCGCCGCCTGCCGCGCCAGTTCGCGCCGTACCACCTGCGGCTCGACTGGATGATGTGGTTCGCCGCGCTCTCACCCGCGTACGCCAGGCCCTGGTTCGAGGGCCTGGTCGAGCGGCTCCTTGAGGGCGACCGGGACACGCTGCGGCTGCTGCGCCGCTCCCCGTTCCCCGCCGACGCGCCGCCCGTGCACATTCGGGCTCGCGTGTACCGCTACCGGTTCACGTCGTGGCGGGAGCTGCGGGAGACGGGTGCGTGGTGGGAGCGGACCTACGTACGGGAGTTCCTGCCGCCGACCCGGCTGAGGTAGACGCGGCGGGCCGTCTCGCCGAGGACGTGCGGGTCCGCGCCGCCGACCAGCTCCTTTGCCGTGTCGATGACTTGGCGGTAGGTGGCCGCGAGCGTGCACACCGGCCAGTCGGAGCCGAACATCACGCGGGCGGGGCCGAAGGCGTCGATGACCGCGTCGGCGTACGGCCGCAGGTCCTCGACGGTCCAGCCCGACGGGTCGGCCTCGGTGACCATGCCGGAGAGCTTGCAGACCGTGTTGGGCAGCGCGGCGAGCGCGCGGATGTCGTCCCGCCAGGGTGCGAGGCCACCCGAAGCGATCGGCGGCTTGCCCAAGTGGTCGAGCACGAAGCTGAGTTCGGGGTTCTCGGCGGCGGCCTTGGCGCAGGCCGGCAGTTGGTGCGGCAGCACCACCAGGTCGTAGACGAGCCCGGCGTCCGCGACGGCGGCGAGCCCGCGCCGCACATCGGGACGGAGCAGCCACTCGGGGTCGGGTTCGCCCTGCACCTGGTGCCTGATGCCCACCAGGTGCCGCCCGCCCGGCAGTTCGCGCAGCCGCTCCAGGGCCTCGCGGGCGTCCGGCCGAGTGAGGTCGGTCCAGCCGACGACCCCCTCGACGATTTCGCTGCGATCGGCGAGTGCCAGGAGCTCGGGCGTCTCCTCGGCGACCGTCACCGTCTGCACGAGCACGGTGGCGTCGACACCGGCCGCCCGGAGCTCGGGGGCCAGGTCGTCGAGGGTGAACGTGCGGCGGATCGGGGCGAGTTCGGGACCGGTGATCCAGTCCTGGTCGCGTACGGAGAGGTCCCATACGTGGTGGTGCGCGTCGACGATGCCCGGCGCGCCGCTGTCCTCCGGTGTCACGGCAGCTCCCATACGACGGGCAGCCCGGCGTCCGCGCCCTCGGCGGAGTAGTCGTGGACGACGTCGAGGAGTTCGTCCATGCGGGCCTGCCAGGCGATGTTCACGGGGAGCTTGTCGAGTTCGGCGAGCATGCGGGCGTAGTCCTCGCACTCGATGAGGTGGAACAGCTCCGTCCCGCTGCGCCAGATCGTCCACTGCCGCGCGCCCGCCGCGCGGATCGCGGCGACGAGTTCGTCCGGCACCTCGCGGTGGGCTGCCTCGTATGCGTCGATCAGGTCGGCGCGGACCTTGGTGTGCAGGGCGATTCTCACGCGTGCGGCTCCTGTTCCAAGGGGACGGGCACGTCGGCCGGGAGGAGGCGCCGTTCGCGGGCCTCCTGCCAGAACGCGGCGGGCACCTTCGCGGTGAACTGCTGTGCCGTGTCGGCGACTTCGGCCGCCGAGCGGGTCCCGACGAGCACGCTCGTGACGCCCGGGTGCCCGAACGGGAAGGCGAGCGCAGCGGCGCGCAGAGTGATGCCGTGGCGTTCGGCGAGGTCCTTCAGTTGCCGGGCGCGGGCAAGGACCTCGGGTGGGGCCAGGGCGTAGTCGAAGGTGCCGCCCTGCCGGGGGTCTGCGAGCAGTCCGGAGTTGAAGACGCCGCCGATGACGACGGAGACGCCGCGTTCGGCGGCCGCGGGCAGCAGATCCTTCAGGGCGCGCTGGTCGAGCAGGGAGTAGCGGCCGGCGCACAGCACCACGTCCACATCGGTGTCGCGGACGAAGCGGGTGAGCATCGCGGACTGGTTCATGCCCGCGCCGATGGCACCGACGAGCCCCTCCCCGCGCAGCCGCTCCAGCTCGGGATACGCCTCACCGAACGCCTGCTCCGCGTGGTCGTCGGGGTCGTGGAGGTAGGCGACGTCGATGCGGTCCAGGCCGAGGCGGCCGAGGCTCTCCTCGATGGAGCGGCGCATGCCTGCCGCACTGAAGTCCCACACCCGGCGCGTGGTGGCGGGCACGGCGAAGCCGTGGGCACTGTCGTCGCCGCCCGCGTCGTGCGGTTCGAGCAGCCGGCCCACCTTGGTGGACAGGGTGTACGAGCCGGTGGGCCGGGTGCGCAGGTACGCGCCGATCCGGCGCTCGGACAGGCCGAGGCCGTAGTGCGGCGCGGTGTCGAAATAGCGCAGGCCCGCGTCCCAGGCCGCGTCCAGGGCGAGGTGGGCGTCGTCGTCGCGGACAGGCGTGTAGAGGTTGCCGATGCCCGCGCCGCCGAAACCGAGTGCGGTGACCGGGACGTCGCCGCGGCCGAGTGTGCTGGTGCGCATGCGGATCACTGTTCCACGGGGCGCAGCCGCAACCCCTGCATGCCGCCGTCCACGGCGACGGACGTGCCGGTCGTCGCCCCGGACAGTGGACTCGCCAAGTGGGCGATGGCGCCCGCGACTTCGGCGGCGGAGACCAGGCGCCCGGTGGGCTGGCGGGCTTCGAGGGCGGCGCGCTCGGCGGCCGGGTCGTCCGCCTTGTCGAGGAGCCGGCCGATCCAGGGGGTGTCCGCGGTGCCGGGGTTCACGCAGTTGACGCGGATGCCCTCACGGATGTGGTCGGCGGCCATGGCGAGCGTCAGGGAGAGGACGGCGCCCTTGGACGCCGCGTACAGGGCCCGCTGCGGGAGCCCCGCCGTGGCGGCGATGGAGCAGGTGTTGACGATCGCGGCGTGCTCGGAGTCCCGGAGCGTGGGGAGCGCGGCCCTGGCCACGCGGACCATCCCGATGACGTTGACGTCGAGGACCCGGTGCCATTCGGCGTCGTCGTTGTCGGCGACGGTGCCCTGGGCGCCGATGCCCGCGTTGTTGACGAGTACGTCGAGGCCGCCGAGCCCGGCGACCGCCGCGGCCACGGCGGCGCGCACGGCGGTGTCGTCGGTGACATCGGCGGCGTACCCGCGCAGCGGCTTGTCCACGTCGGTGATGTCACGGTCGAGCACAGCGACGTCGGCGCCACGCGCGGCGAGCAGTTCGGCCGTGGCCCGGCCGATGCCGGAGGCGCCGCCGGTGACGAGGGCCTTGAGGCCTGCGAAGTCCTGAACACTGTGGACGCTGGCATCGCTCATACGGCGGCTCCGTTCGGGTCGGTGGTGCCCTGTTCCTGTGCGGTGGGGCCCGCGAGGTCCTTCGCCCAGAACTCGCCGTCCGGGTAGGTGAATTCGACGATGGACGAGGGGTGCATGGTGGCGGAGAATCCGGGGGCCGTCGGGGCTGTGTAGTGGCCCTGGCGGACGACGACCGGGTCGACGAAGTGCTCGTGCAGATGGTCGACGTACTCGATGACGCGGTCCTCGGTGGTGCCCGACAGGGCGACGTAGTCGAACATCGACAGGTGCTGGACGAGTTCGCACAGGCCGACTCCGCCCGCGTGCGGGCAGACGGGGACGCCGAACTTCGCGGCGAGCAGCAGGATCGCGAGGTTCTCGTTGACGCCGCCGACGCGCGCGGCGTCGATCTGCAGGATGTCGATGGCGCCGGCCTGGAGGAGCTGCTTGAAGACGACCCGGTTCTGTACGTGTTCGCCGGTTGCCACCTTCACGGGTGCGACGCCCTGACGGATCGTCGCGTGTCCCAGGATGTCGTCGGGGCTGGTGGGTTCCTCCACCCAGTAGGGCTCGAACTCCGTGAGGGCGTTGGTCCATTGGACGGCGTCGCCGACGTTCCAGCGCTGGTTGGCGTCGATGGCCATGCGGATGTCGGGGCCGACGACGGCGCGGGCGGTGCGGCAGCGGCGGATGTCGTCGTCGAGGTCGGCGCCGACCTTCAGCTTGATCTGAGTGAAGCCGTCGGCGACGGCCTGCCGGGCGAGGCGGGTGAGCTTCTCGTCGCTGTAGCCGAGCCAGCCGGGCGACGTGGTGTAGCCGGGGTAGCCGCGCTCGACGAGGCGCGCGGCACGGTCGGCGGCGCCCTGCCGCCCGGCCCGCAGCAGCTCCAGGGCCTCTTCCGGGGTGAGGGCGTCGGCGATGTAACGGAAGTCGACCTGAGACACCAGCCACTCGGGGTCCGCCTCGGCGAGCAGCCGCCACAGTGGTGTGTCGGCCCGCTTGGCGGCGAGGTCCCAGGCCGCGTTGACGACGGCTCCGATCGCCATGTGCATCACGCCCTTCTCGGGCCCGAGCCAGCGCAGTTGGCTGTCACCGATCAGGTCGCGGTTGAGGCTGCCGGGATCGGCGCACAGCTCGTCGAGCGGGCGGCCGACGACGTGGTGGCTCAGCGCGCGGATCGCGGCGACCTGGACGTCGTTGCCGCGCCCGATGGTGAAGGTGAACCCGTGCCCCTCGTGTCCGCCCGGGTCGTCGGTGCGCAGCACGACGTACGCGGCGGAGTAGTCGGGGTCGGGGTTCATGGCGTCGGAGCCGTCAAGCTCCCGGGAGGTCGGGAACCGGATGTCGTACGTGTCGACGGCGGTGACGCGGGCCGGTGTTGAGGACAACAGGGTGCCTTTCGGGCGGGGTGGGCGGGGGCCGTTCCTGAGCGCGGGTCAGTCCTGGGCGCGGCCGGTGGTGACGCGGGCGACCATGAGGGCGAGCAGGATGATTCCGCCGTAGATGGCCTGGATCCAGAAGGACGGCACCTGGGCGAGGGTCAGCATGTTCTGTACGACACCGAGCAGCAGTACGCCGGTCAGGGCGCCGAACATGGTGCCCTTGCCGCCGTCGAGGCTGATGCCTCCGATGACCGCGGCGGCGAACACCGTGAAGATCATGTTGTTGCCCTGGTTAGCGCTGATGGCACCCACGTATCCGGTCTGCATGATGCCGCCGACGGAGGCGAGGACGCCCGCGACCACGAAGACACCGAGCATGACGCGCTCGACGCGGATGCCGGCGGCGCGGGCGGCCTCGGCGTTGCCGCCGATCGCGTACAGGGCGCGGCCCACGCGGTGGTACTTGAGGACGAGCCCCGCGACCCCGAACGCGATCGCGGCCAGCCACACCGACATCGGGACCCGCAGGAACGTGGAGGTGGCGAGCGCGAAGAACGCGTCGGGCATCCCGAACAGCGTCTTGCCCTTGGTCGCCCCGACGAGCAGTCCGCGCAGCACGATCAGCATCGCGAGCGTCACGATGAACGCGTTGAGCTTCAGCTTGACGACGAGCACACCGTTGAAGGCGCCGATGCAGGCCCCGGCCACGAGCACCGCCAACAGCGATACGGCGACTGGGAATTCGGTGCCGAACCCGGACTGCGCGACGGGCAGGACGAGCAGGGCACCGAAGGCGGGCGCGATGCCGACGACCGATTCCAGTGACAGGTCGAACTTGCCGCTGATCAGCACGAGGGACTCGGCGAGCACCACCATGGCGAGGGCGGCGGAGGAGCCGAGGATGGAGATGATGTTCTGCTCGGTCAGGAACGAGTCGTTGAGGACGGCGCCGAGGACGAGGAGCAGCAACAGGGCGGGTACGAGGGCGAGTTCGCGTGCGCGGCGGAGGAGGACGTTTTTGGCGGGAGCCGTGGTTGACGTCGCGGGGCTCTGCCCGCCCCGCGGCCTCTCGTCCAAAAGGCGGGCTTGATTACTGGACGTCACTGGAAACCCCCTCGATAGACGCGATCAACGCATGGTCCGCCCACCCGGCCGGGTGCTCCGCGGTGACGCGACCGTGGAACAGCACAAGGACCCGGTCGCAGCGCCGCAGATCGTCGAGCTCGTCGGACACGACGAGGACCGCCGTCCCGTCGTCCCGCGCACTGTCGACCCTCCGCAGCAGCGATTCCTTGGACTTCACATCGACCCCGGCCGTCGGATTGATCAGCACGAGCAGCCGCGGGTCAGAGGCGAGCGCACGGGCCATCACCACCTTCTGCGCATTGCCACCGGAAAGATCGGACACGGGCTGGTCGGGCCCCTCCGCATGGATGTCGAGCCGCTCGATCAGCTCGCGGGCGAACCGCCGGCGGCTCTCCGTGCCGATGAACCCGCGCCTGCCGAGCCGCCCGAGCACCGACAGCGTGGAGTTGTCACCGATGGACATCCCGGTGACGAGGCCCTGGTCGTGCCGATCACGCGGCACACACCCCACACCCGCGGCGAGCGCGGCGGACACATCACCGAAGGGCAGCGGACGCCCGTCGAGCCGGGCCGTGCCGGAGGTGGGTGTGTGCAGTCCGGCGAGGGACTCCGCGAGCGTGATCTTTCCGCTGCCGCTGGAGCCCGCGAGCCCGACGACCTCACCGCGTCGCACGGTCAGGTCCACGTCCTCGTACGTGTCGGAGGTCAGCCCCGCCACTTCGAGTACGACGGGCGCGGCCGCGTCGTCGGCCGCCTGCTCGACGACCGCCTCCGCCGCGGCCGCCGCCTGTTCCGCGACGGCCTCCCCCGCCATCGCCTCGACGAGGGCGGGCCGCGGCAGTTCGGCGACCGGGGCGGTGGTGATCCAGCGAGCGTCACGCAGGACGGTGACCGTCTGGCACACCTCGTAGACCTCTTGGAGGTGGTGCGAGATGAACAGGAAGGTCACGCCCGAGTCCTGGAGGGCGCGCATGCGGGCGAAGAGGCGGTCGATCTCGCGGCTGTCGAGCTGTGCGGTCGGCTCGTCGAGCACGATGAACCGGGCTCCGCCGCTCAACGCCCGTGCGATCTCGACCATTTGCCGGTCCTCGACCTTGAGCTCGGCGGTGCGCGCGCCGGGGTCGACACGCACGTCCCACGTATCGAGCAGCTCCCGGGCCTCGGCGTCGAGTTTCCTCCAGCTGAAGAAGCCGCGCCGGGCGCCCGGCTGCCGGTTCAGGAACAGGTTCTCCGCGACGCTCAACTCTGGGATGACAGTGGGCTTTTGGTACACGCAGACGACTTTTGCGCGCCACGCCTCCCGGTCGCCGAGCGGCGGCGCGGGCTCCCCGTCGAAGGTGAGCGTGCCCGCGTCGGCGCCCTGCAGCCCGGTGAGGACCTGGACGAGCGTGGACTTGCCCGCGCCGTTGCGCCCGACGAGCGCGTGGGACTCGCCCGCGTGCACGGTGAGCCGGCCGTCGGCGAGGGCGACCGTGGGTCCGTAGCGTTTGACGATGCCGCGGGCCTCGACCAAAGGCGGTGTGGCTGCGGTCATTTGGCGGTGTTTCCCCACAGCTCGGGGTCGTCGACGTTCTTCTTGGTGACCAGCGGGGCGGGCAGCTGGTCCTCAAGGGTGCCGCTGGGCAGCTTCACGATCTTCGAGCCGTGGTCGGTGGGACCGGGCTTGAACTTCTTCCCCTGCATGGCCGCCTTGACGTAGTACATGCCGTACTTGGCGTACGTGTCGGCGGGCTGCGAGACCGTCGCGTCGATCTGGCCCTTGCGGATGGCGGCGAACTCCTGCGGGATGCCGTCGTTCGACACGATCGTGATGTGCTTGGCGGACCCCGCCTTCTCCAGCATCCCCTTGGACTTGAGGGTCTGCAGGGTCGGCGCGAGATAGACGCCGCCCGCCTGCATGTAGATCCCCTTGATGTCGGGGTTGGCGTTGAGGAGGGTGTCGAGCTTGGAGGCGGCCGTGTCCGACTCCCACTTCGCCGGAATCTCCAGGACCTTGAGCTTCGGATACTTCTCCTTCACGCAGTCCCGGAACGCCTTGGACCGCTCACGCCCGTTCACCGACGCGAGGTCGCCCATGATCTGGACGACCTTGCCGGACTTCACGTGGTCGCCGAGGTACGTACAGGCCTTCTTGCCGTACGCGACGTTGTTGGCCCGTACGACCATGGCGACCTTGCCCTTGTCGGGCGCGACGTCCACGGCGACGACCGGCACGCCCTTGCGCTCGGCCTGGTCGAGCCCGGCGCCGATGGCGGCGCTGTCGAGCGGCGCGACGACGAGGCCCTTCACGCCCTGGTTGAGCTGGTTGTTGATGTCCGTGATCTGCTGCGAGGGGTCACTGTTGGAGTTGACGGTCTTCAGCGCGTCCACGCCCTCGGACTTCGCCATCTTCGGCACGTAGTCGTTGTACGACTGCCAGAACGGCGAGGTCAGCAGCGGCAGGATGACACCCACCTTGCCCTTGCCATCGCCACCCGCGCCGCCACCGCCCGCACCGGCCGCGGTGTCCTTGGTGCTGCCGCAGGCGGCGAGGGTGAGAGCCGCGCAGCCGAGCAGGGCCACAGCGGCCAACCCCCGCCTTCCGGAACCGCGGGCGCGTGCCGCCCTGTTCCTCCCGGTCGTTCCCTTCGGGTCCATCGTGGTGCCAGTCGTGCCAGTCATCGGACTGCTCCTCGGCTCCTGAAGTCATGGGCACGGCCGGTCCCCGCCCCTCCGGTTCCGGCCCGCGCCGAGATATTTATCAGACCACTTCGGTGCGCCAACACCCTTCGTAGGCAAGTTTTCCCGGTATTTACGCCCTCTGGTGTCGCGAAGAGGTCCGACTTCCCTGGTAGTGGTCGGACCACCTGGCTGGTTACACTGCGCGGCATGCAGAAGGCCACGGTCACCCAGCGGGCCATCGACCAGCTCAAAGCGATGATCGGCAGCGGCGAGCTCCAGCCGGGCCAACGGCTGCCCACCGAGCGAGACCTGGCGGTGCAGCTCGGCATCTCGCGCAGCTCCATGCGGGAGGCGATCCGCGCGCTCACCGTGCTCGGCGCCCTGGAGGCGCGGCACGGATCCGGTATCTACGTCACGCAGTTGGAGGCGGGCGACCTCCTGGAGACGTTCGGGGTGGTCGCCGACCTGTCGCGCGGGCCCCAACTGGTGGAGCTCCTGGAGGTGCGCCGCATCCTGGAGTCGACGGCCACGGCGCTCGCCGCGGCGCGCATCACCCGTGCGCAACTCGCTGAGGTGGAAGACCACTTGGCGGCGATGGAGGCGACGGACGACCCGGACGAGATCCTCTCCCACGACCTGGCGTTCCACCGAACGATCGCCGCGGCAGCCGGCAACGACACGATGGCGGCGATCCTGGAGGGGCTGTCCTCCCGGACCTTCCGGGCGCGGGTGTGGCGCGGCTACGAGCAGGAGGGGGCCTTCGAACGCACCCGCCGAGAACACGCCCGCATCCTGCGGGCCCTCGCCGCGCATGACCCGGAGGCGGCGAGAGCCGCGGCGGCGGCGCATGTGGGTGAGGTGGAGGAGTGGTTGCGGGGGCAGTTGGGGTGAGCGGTCCGGTCGGCCGGGGTTGACGTCGCGGGGCTCCGCCCCGGACCCCGCGCCTCAATCGCCGGCGAGGCTTGATAGGCGTACTCAATCGCCGGCGGGGCTTGAAGTGGCCGCGGCCTCCAAGGCTGTCAGCAGCAGTTCCAGCGCCACCTCGAATGAGCTTCCCGTCATCAGCGGCAAGTGATGGCGCACTGAAGCGAGTTGGGGATGCGTGTCCGCCGACAGGGTCGCGTACTCGCCCGTCCATGACCTGTCGTCCGCCTCCCGGCGCTCCGCGGGGAGTGCCAGGTATGCCGCGTCGAGGGCCGCGTGGCCGAGGACGGTGTCGACGAAGGCGGAGTAGTGCCGCACCGCGTCCTCGTCGCCGAAGCCGGCCCGCCTGAGCAGGCCGATCCCCGCGTCGACCGCCCGGAACTCGTGCGCCCGCCGCGTCACCCGGTACGCCGCGAGCGCCGCCACCCGCGGGTGCGCGCGGTACCCGCGGTGGATGCGGAGGCCGAACTCGCGGAGCCCGTCGCGCCAAGCCGTCCGCTCGGGGTGGAAGCCGTCCATCGCCTCGCCGATGATCCGGTCGGAGACGGCGAGCAGCAGGTCGTCCGTGCTGTGGAAATAGCGGTACAAGGCGCTCGGGTCGCAGCCCAGGGCCGCGCCGAGCCTGCGCACGCTCAGCGCGTCGCCGCCGTGCTGCCCGACCAGGCGCAGCGCGCAGTCGACGATCACGTCTTCGGACAGCAGCACCCCCGACTTCGTCGGCTTGCGGCGCCGCCGCTCCACCGGGATCCGCCCTTCCGACATGACCGTCACCTCCTCCTCGTCCAACACTTCCTCCTTATGACAACACCATTGACGCAAGCAGGCAAGGCCGATTTGATCGCGGTCACCGCCCCTCGCGCACCCCTCTCTCCCCCGCCTCCCCTGCCGCCAGGAGATCCATCATGAGTAGCGAACCACCAGGCCTGCGCCGCTCCCTCGGCATCGTCGACGGCATCGCCATCGCCGCGTCGAGCACCGCCGCGACCACGAGCATCGGCATCGGGATGGGTTCCCTCGCCGCCACGGTCGGGCTGCACGCACCGGCCGTCCTGCTCGTGGCGTTCCTGCCGATCCTGGGGATCGCGGTGGCCTACGCGCGCCTCAACCGCCAGGAGCCGAACATGGGCAGCGGCTACGTCTGGGTGGGCCGTTCACTCGGCCCGTGGCTCGGCTTTCTCACGGGCTGGGTCACGCTCGTCGGCACGCTGATCTTCATGGCGTACACGAGCGCGGTGACGGGCTCGGTCTTCTTGCAGTTCGCCAACAAGGCCCACCTGCATACAGTGTTGGGGCTGGACCTCGATCCGAATTCGACGGCGCTGTCGACGGTCGTCGGCCTGCTCGTGCTCACCGCCGTCACCGTCACCGCGGTCACCGGCGTCCGCAAGGCGACCCGCCTCCAGGCCTGGCTGCTCGTCTTCGAGTACGTGGTGCTGCTCGGGTTCTGCGGCTGGTCGCTGGTCACCGGCGCGCACGCCTTCCAGTGGTCGTGGTTCAACCCGTTCGACATCCACGGCGGCACGGCCTTCGCTCAGGGCCTGGTCCTCGCCGTGTTCTTCTTCTGGGGCTGGGACGCGGCGTTCACGGTGACCGAGGAGACGAAGGACGTGCGGGACGCGGGGCGCGGCGGCCTGATCGCCCTCTTCGCGATGCTCGCGCTGTTCCTCTACGGTTCCGTCGCCTTCCAGCGCGAGATGTCGCTGCACGAGCTGGTCGAGCAGGGCCCACAGGCCCTCACCTACCTCGGTGCGAAGCTCGCCGACGAGCCGGTGGCCAGCCTGCCGCTCCTCGCGCTGCTGTTCTCGGCGGTGGCATCCCTGCAGGCCAGCGTGATCCCGACGGCGCGCGGACTGCTCGCGATGGGCCGGGACAGGACGATGGGGCAGGTGTGGACGCGGGTGAGCCCCCGCTACGGTTCGCCGGCGGCAGGTACCGTCGTCGTGATGTCGATCGCGGCGGTGATGGCCCTACTGGCCCTGGCGATACCGAAGTTGAACGAGATGATCCTCGCCGCCGTGAACTCCATCGGGCTCACCGTCGCCCTCTACTACGGCCTCACGGCCCTCGCCTGCTCGGTCCGCTTCCGCTCACTGCTGCGCACCGCACCCCGGGAGGCGGTGCGCGCGGTCCTCGTGCCGGGGGTCAGCGCCCTCGCGCTGCTCGGCATCGGGGCGTATCTGGCCTACTCGTACGCCACGATGAGCGACCACTTCCAACTGTCGCCGGACAATGGGTGGTTCATGCTTGCGGTGCCCGGGGCGATCGTCGTGTCCGGCCTGGTGATGGCCGCTGTCGCCAAGTACGGGCGCCGCTCCCCCTACTTCACAACCGGGCGCGGCACGAACGCCGCCGCCGTCGAACTTGCCGGGCCGCCGACGGCCAATTGACCGACACCCCGCCTCGTAACACCCGCACATGCACTAGGAGTTGAGACCATGCCCGCACCCGCCGACCTCGTCTTCACCGGCGGCCCCGTCCACACCGGCTCCCCCGCCCGCTCGCGCGCCACCACGGTCGCGGTGCGGGGCGAGCGGATCGTCGCCGTCGGCCACGACGAGGTGCGTGAACTGATCGGCCCGCGTACCGAAGTGGTCGACCTGGCCGGGAAGTTGCTGATCCCCGGCTTCCAGGACGCGCACGCGCACCCCGTCGGGGCGGGCATGGAGATGGGGCAGTGCGACCTGAGCGGTTCGACGACGCTGGCCGAGTACCGGGAGCGGATCGCCGCGTACGCGAGCGCGCATCCGGACGTCGAGTGGATCACCGGGGGCGGCTGGGCGATGGAGGCGTTCCCGGGTGGTCTGCCGACGGCGGCCGAGCTGGACGCCCTGGTGTCGGACCGGCCGGTGTACCTGGTCAACCGCGACCACCACGGCGCCTGGGTCAACTCCCGCGCCCTGCGGGCCGCCGGGCTCGACGCCCGCACCCCGGACCCTTCGGACGGCCGCATCGAACGCGACAGGGACGGCGCGCCGACGGGCATGCTCCAGGAGGGCGCCGCGAACCTCGTCGGACGGCTGCTCCCCACGGTCACCCGCGAGGAGAAGATCGCGGGGCTGCTCCGCGCCCAGGAACACCTGCACTCCCTCGGCGTCACGGCCTGGCAGGACGCCATCCTCGGCGACCACGCCAACCTCACCGACCCCACGGAGGCGTATCTCGCGTGCGCCGACGACGGGCGGCTCACCGCACGTGTCGTGGGCGCGCTGTGGTGGGACCGGGCGCGCGGCACCGAGCAGATCCCGGAACTGCTCGCCCGGCGCGAGGCCGGCACCCGTGGCCGGCTCCGCTCGACGACCGTGAAGATCATGCAGGACGGGGTCGCGGAGAACGGCACGGCGGCGCTGCTCGGCCCGTATCTCGACGGCTGCGGCTGCCGCTCGGACAACAGCGGCATCAGCTTCGTACCGCCCGAGGCGCTGAAGAAGTACGTGACCGAACTGGACGCCCACGGTTTCCAGGTGCACTTCCACGCGCTCGGCGACCGGGCCGTCCGCGAGGCACTCGATGCCGTGGAAGCGGCACGGGGGGCCAATGGTTGGACGGATACGCGTCCACACCTCGCGCATCTTCAGGTGGTGCACCCCGATGACATCGGCCGGTTCCGGGAGCTGGGCGCGACGGCGAACATGCAGGCGCTGTGGGCCGCGCACGAGCCGCAGATGGACGACCTGACGATCCCGTTCCTCGGGGCGGAGCGCTCGGCCCGGCAGTACCCGTTCGCGGCGCTGCTGCGGGCCGGGGCGACGCTTGCGGCGGGCAGCGACTGGCCGGTGAGCAGCCCGGATCCGCTTCAGGGGATCCATGTGGCGGTGAACCGGGTACTGGCCGACGCGCCCGCGGGCACGCCGGTGTTCCTGCCGGAGCAGCGCATCGGTCTGGGCGACGCGCTCGCGGCGTATACCTCCGGTAGCGCGTATGTGAACCATCTGGACGCGGAGACGGGGGTCGTCACGGCGGGCCACCTCGCGGACCTCGCAATCCTGGACCGGGACCCGTTCGCAGGGCCGGTCGAGGAAATCGCCGCGACTCGAGTCGAGCAGACTTATGTGGGTGGCCAACGGGTGTTCGCAGGCTGAGTCTCCACAATCAAGCCCCGCCGGCGATTGAGGCGTGGGGCCCGGGCAGAGCCCCGCGGCCCCAGCCCCGGCCCAGCGAAACTAATCCACGCTCGGCAGAATGTGCGGCTCCGCCAAATCGTCCTCGTACCCCGCGAGGCGAATCGGCGCCGACCTCGCCCACACGTCGAGACTTCCGAGCTTCTCCGGCCTACGACGGCCGGCCCGCTCGGTTCGGTCCTTCGGGCTCTGTTCGCGATTCGTCTTCTCTGGTGTCACCGCGCACTCCTTGTGTGTCGGGTAACCCGCTTCGGCAGTCCGGCCCAGCGTCGCGCGGGGTCCGGCGCCCGATCGGGCTTGTGTAGAAGGCCAGTTCGGGCGCGGTGGCGCCGGTTGTCGCTGGTGGGGTCGGCCGTGGTTCTCGGTCTCTCCCTGTACGGCCACCATGGGTCAAGGTGTCGGACCCACTTGCGGTAACCGTGCGGCTACAGCCTAACCATATGAGCGGGAGCCCGCTCACTGGGGCTGGAATCGCTGCGTCTTTCGGAGGTCGCCCGGCGTTCATTCAGCCACGGGTGGTCGGCCCCGCGCGACAGGTTTTCGCTCGTACGGGGGCACTTCAGGACAACACGGCGTGTCACCGTGCGGTGTTGACGCGGCCCCGGGCGTCGCCCGGGGCCTGCGGGGCGCGTGGGGCGGGGCGGTCGCCGCCGGAGATTGGCGTCAACTCGCCCACTGCCACCGGGCGCTATTCGCTCTCGACGGGTACGTTCTCCGCTCGCCCGCGCAGGGCCCGTACGAGGAAGAACGCGCCGACCAGCACGACGACCGCGACGAGCACGAGCAGGTCCGGGACCCGGTCGCCGATGCCGCGCGCCCACTGCTCGGCGGCGAACGAGTTGTCGACGTCGAGGAGTCCGGGCAGCGCCGTCGTCCCGTCGAAGACGAGGAACAGCGTTCCGAGCGCCAGGAAGAACAGGCCGGAGGCCAGCGACGTCGAGTGCGTCTCGAAACGGCCGATACGGACCGGGCGCCCGCGCAGCCACCGCTTCCCGCCCAGTTCGAACCGGTCCCACAACAGGGCAAGCAGGAACAGCGGCACGGCCATGCCCAGGGCGTACACCGCGAGCAGCGCCCCGCCGTACACCGGGTGCCCGCCGAGCGCGGCGACCGTGAGGACGCTGCCGAGGATCGGTCCCGCGCAGAAACCGGCGAGGCCGTAGACCGCGCCGAGCGCGTACACGGACACGGCCTTGGTGGGGCGGATGCGGCCGGAGAGTTCCGACATGCGGCGGGAGGCGAAGCCGCGGCCCGCGATCTGGAGCACCCCGAGCGCGATGATCAGCCAGCCGCCGACGGAGACGAGCAGGTCACGGTTGCCGTAGAAGAAGCGGCCCGCGTACGAGCCGGCGGCGCCGAGCGGGACGAGTGTGGTGGCGAGCCCCAGGTAGAAGACGCCGGTGCGGGCGACGAGCCGGGTCGGGCTGTCGATGGAGTACGCGAAGAAAGCCGGCAGCAACAGGGCGCTGCACGGGCTGAGCAGAGCCAGCAGGCCGCCGAGGAACGCCGCGAAGTAGCCGATGTCGATCACTTGCCGCCGCCGGACTTCGCGGACTGCGCCTTCGCCGCGTCGATGACCTGCTCGAACGCGGCCTCGGGCTGCGCGCCCGCGAGGGGCTGCCCGTTGATGAGGAAGGACGGCGTGGAGGTGGCACCGAGTGCATAGGCCTCGTCACTGTCCTGCTTCACCGCTGCCTCCGCCGCCTTGCCGGCGTGGTCGGTGCGGAACCGGTCGAGGTCCTTTACCCCGGCCTCGCGGGCGAGCGCGTCGAGGCGGTCCGCGCCGAAGCCCTTGTCCTTGGCGCCGTCGGCGTAGGCCGCCTTGTGGAACTGCCAGAAGCGGCCCTGCTGTCCGGCCGCCCACGCGGCGCGCGCGGCGGACTGCGAGTCGGCGCCGAAGATGGGGAAGTTGCGCCACTCGATGCGCAGCGTGCCGTCGTCGACGTACTTCTTCACCAGGTCGGGTTCGGTGTCGCGGGCGAACTTCCCGCAGTAGCCGCACTTGAAGTCGGCGTACTCGATGAGGACCACGGGCGCGTCGGCGCGGCCCTGTGCGAGGGGGTCCTTGGCGTCGCGCCGTGCGAGCTTCGCCAGTTTGTCGGTGAGCTCGCCGTTGGCCTCGGTGGTGTCCGCCTGCTGATCGGACGCATCGGCCGCGTCCGTACGGGCCTCGGGCCTGGTCGCGGTGTACGAGACGGTGCCGAGGAGGATCGCGGCCACGGCGACGGCCGCGGCGATCGCGGCGGCGCGGCGCTGCTTGGTGCGGGTGGAGGTGTTCTTGGGCATGACGAAGTCGTCCTTGCGTGCGTGAGGAGTGCGTGATGACGGGTGGGGCTGGGCGTCATCTACACGCGCAGGACGGACAGTTCGACCGGTGAGGGCGGATCGTTGGGCGGCGGCGGGCCACGGCCCACCGGGGGCGGCGGCACGATGCCGGTGAGCGGCGCGGTGGCGCCGTGCCCGTGTGCGTACGCGAGCGGGGCGAGGAGTTCGTGGGCGCTCGCGCCGCGCGTGGGCACGCCCTGGCGGCTGTCGGGGGCGTGCTGTCCCTGCGGGTCGCAGTCGGGGGTGCCGGGCGACGACAGGTGGTGCACGGATGCGAGGGCCGGGGCCGGCTCGACGGGCGCGCCGCGGAAGTCGCTGCCCCATGCCGCGCCCACCACGGTGACCAGGAGGGTCACCAGGAGAGCGGGAACGGTGAGGCGGCGCATGCGGCAATTCTGCACCATGGGAGAAAGGGGACAGCGTTCACGTCCTGTTGACCGGTGGGTCGACTCGGCCTCGGTTCACCATGGTCTGCTTCCGGGCAGGCTGCGGAAGAGCTTCGGGAGGAGTCGTCCATGGAACACGTCGAACTGCGCACCGTCGAGGAGTTGATGGCCTCGTTGAACGCCTGCCGGGGCGCCTGGGACACCCCGGACCGCAGCGGCGACCCCGTCGATCTGCACGATCACGCACTGCAGACGGCGGCGCTGCTGCGCCGCTCCCGGCCCAGCGACAAGGAGTTGCAGGTCGCGGGGCTCGTCCACGACATCGGGCATCTGCTGTGCCCAGGGGACGACGCGGGGCACGCGGACCGGGCGGCGGACGCGGTGCGCGGGCTGCTCGGCGAGCGGGTGGCGCGGCTCGTACGGCTGCATGTGCCGGCGAAGCGGTATCTGGCGACGACCGAGCCGGGACGCGGCCTGTCCGCGCAGAGCGCGCTGACGCTGGGCGTTCAGGGTGGCCCGATGACACCTCGGGAGGTCGCGGCGTTCGAGGCGGACCCGCACGCGGAGGACGCGGTGACGGTGCGGCATGCGGACGACGCGGGCAAGGTGGTGGGCCTGGACGCCGGGGACCTGGAGGACTGGCGCCCGGTGCTCGAACTCGTGGCGGCCACCCACGCCTCGTACGTGCGCTAGCCCCACCTCCACAAACGACCCACGAATCATGCACTGCTGACGCATCGTCACACACTGGTCGCTCATGAGACCGTACGCCCATGGCAGCGTCCTCGATGACCTCCACGGATCAACCGCGTGTGCTCGACGGCAGGGCGGCCGTCGTGACTGGCGCCTCGCGAGGCATCGGTCGCGCGATCGCGGAGGAACTCGCCGACTGCGGGGCCCTGTTGTGCGTGACGGCCCGGGATCCGCACGGGGTGCGGGAGGTGGTCGCGGCGCTGCGGGCGCGCGGCGCGCGAGCGGTGGGTGTGCCCGGGTCCGTGGCCGATCCGGCGCATCTGTGGGAGGTGACGGAGCGGGCGATGGCTGAGTTCGGCCGGGTCGACATCGTCGTGAACAATGCCGCGACCAACCAGCCGTACGGCCCGCTCATGGACGCCGACCCGGAGATCTGGCGCGCGGCCTTCACGATGAACGTGGAGGCGCCGCTGCGTCTGGTGCAGTGCGCGTGGCGGGCGTGGATGAGCGAGCACGGCGGCGCCGTCGTGAATGTGTGCACGGAGGGCGCGGGCCATGTCGGCCCGAACGTCGGCGCGTACGGCACGAGCAAGGCGGCGCTGCTGCACCTGACCGCTCAACTGGCGGGCGAGATGGGCCCGTTGGTGCGCGTCAACTCCGTCTCCCCCGGCCTCGTCCGCACCGAGATGGCCCGCTTCGTGTGGGAGCGGGCCGAGGAGTCGGTGGCGGCGGGGCTCCCGGCCGGGCGGATCGGGGAGCCGGAGGACGTGGCGCGCGCGGTGCGCTGGCTGGTGTCGGACGAGGCGTCCTGGATCACCGGCGCGGAGCTGCTCGTGGACGGCGGTACGCGGGTGCGCGCCGCCTCAGCGGGCGGCGCGTCGAACGACGCCGTCCACCAGCAGCTGCGTCACCACTTGCCGGGCTCGTAGTCCTTGAGGAAGACGCCGTACACGTCGTCGCCCGCCTCGCCGCGCACGACGGGGTCGTAGACGCGGGCCGCGCCGTCGACCAGGTCGAGGGGGGCGTGGAAGCCCTCCTCGGCGAGGCGCAGCTTGTCGTAGTGCGGGCGCTCGTCGGTGATCCAGCCGGTGTCGACGGAGGTCATGAGGATGCCGTCTGCCTGGAACATCTCGTGGGCGCTGGTGCGCGTCACCATGTTCATGGCCGCCTTGGCGGCGTTGGTGTTCGGGTGGCCCGCGCCCTTGTAGCCGCGGCCGAAGACGCCCTCCATCGCCGAGACGTTCACGACGTAGGCGCGGCCGCTCTCCGCCTTCTTCGCGGCGTCGGACATGGCCGGGCGCAGCGCGCTGATCAGGATGAACGGCGACGTGTAGTTGCACAGCTGGGTCTCGAGCAGCTCGACCGGCGAGATCTGGTCGATGGTCTGCACCCACGTGTTGGACTCGACGACGTCGGGGACGAGGCCGCCCGCGTCGATCGCGGAGCCGTCGAGGTGCCGTGCGACGCTCGCGTTGCCCGCGACGAGCGCGAGGTCGGCGACCTTCTGGGCGTCGATGCCGCTGGTGCCGATGGGCAGCGCGGCGATGCCGTCGACTGATCCCGAGTTGAAGGCGCCGATGACGTGGTGCGGCGGCAGCTCGCCCGCGGGCAGCGGCGCGCCCTCGCCGTCGACGAGGGCGGCGTAGGCGGAGGGCAGGCGGCGCACCGTCTGCGTCGCGTTGTTGATGAGGATGTCGAGCGGGCCCGCGGCGGCGACCTGCTCGGCCAGGGCGACGGCCTGGCCCGGGTCGCGCAGGTCGAGGCCGACGACCTCCAGGCGGTGGATCCAGTCCGCCGAGTCCTCCATCGCCTTGAAGCGGCGGATGGCGTCCTTGGGGAACCTGGTGGTGATCGTGGTGTGCGCGCCGTCGCGCAGCAGCCGCAGCGCGATGTACATGCCGATCTTGGCGCGGCCACCGGTGAGCAGGACGCGCTTGCCGCTGAGGTCGGCGCGGGCGTCGCGCTTGGTCCGGTTCAGGCGGGCGCAGTCCGGACAGAGCTGGTGGTAGAAGTAGTCGACTTCCACGTACCGGGTCTTGCAGGTGTAGCAGGAGCGGGGGCGCTGGAGTATCCCCGCGACCCTGCCCTCCTCGGTCTGCGAGGACGGCAGGATGCCCTCGGTCTCGTCGTCGATCCGCTGCGCCGAGCCGGTCGCCGTAGCCTCGGTGACCGCCTTGTCGTGGGCGGTCTTGGCGGCGCGGCGGTCCTGGCGGCGGCGCTGCTTCACGGTCCGGTAGATGCCGGCGGTGGCGCGGCGGACGGTGATCGCGTCGGGGTGGTCGACGTCGATCTCGTCGAGCTCCTTCAGCACGCTGAGGCAGACGGCGAGCCGCTCGGGGTCGATGCCGGGGCCGTACGCGACGACGTCGCCGCTCTCGGCGGACGCCGTGGCCTCGGCGGGCTCGGCGGCCTGGTTGTCCTCTGTCACGGTCATCGCCGCTGCTGTTCCTCGCGTCGCTCGTGCCGCGAGGAATCCTTGAGTGCCGCGCGGCTGCCAAAAGGCGGCACCTTACAGGTCACTCGGTTGATCCCGCCAGATCCGGAGGATACTGGCGGGATCGGGGTCGACCAAATGACGGGCGTCACTGCGCCCTGGTCATGGGTCTCATACACGTGTCTCAGACAGGCGTCTCAGACACCCGCCTCGCAGACCGCGGCGAGCTGGGCCACCTCGTCCCGCACCGCCCGAGCCAACACATCCAGATCCGGCACGGCCGCCGCGTCCGCGACGAGGCCGTAGTGGACCCGCCCGCGGTACGTCGACACGGCGACCGCGAGGGACTGGCCCTGGGCCAGGGGCGCCAGCGGGAAGACCTCGGTGAGCGGGCAGCCGCCGAGTTTCAGGCCGAGGCTGGGCAGCGGGACGCTCGTGACCAGCAGGTCGAAGAGGAGGCGGGCGTTCTGGCCGACCAGCCCACCGCCGAGCCGGAGGCCGAGCGGCGGCACGTGGTCGGCGAGGAGGGCCACCGCACCGGCGCCGCGCGAGGGCCCCGCATCCTTGTGGCGGTCCATGGAGCCACGCACGGAGCGCAGCCGTTCCACGGGGTCCGGCTCGGAGACGGGCAGCCGGACCAGGTAGCCGGACAGCCGGTTGCCCTGCGGGTGGGCCGTGCGGGGCCTGCGCCGGGAGACCGGGACGAGGGCGCGGGGCTCGACGCCGTCGCTGCCGTCGCCGCGCTCGTCGAGCCAGCGCCGCACGGCTCCGGCGACCACGGCGATCAGCACGTCGTTGACCGTGCCGCCGACCGTCTTGCGGATGCGGTGCACATCGTCGAGGTCGAGCACGACACCGGCGGTGCGCCGGGTGCCGCTGGCCTTCGAGGTGAGCGCGGGTGACGTGCGTACGCCCCAGGTGGCGCGGGCGACGGAGGCGCCGATGGACGCAGCCTGCGTGGCGCTGCCCACCAGCGTGCGCACATGGTCGGGGTAGCGGCGCGGGTCGAGGTCGCCGAGCGTGATCTCGCGCAGGCCGGGGACCGGCAGGCGCAGGCCGCGGCGTGCGGCGGGCGCTTCCTTCGGGGTGCGCCGGGCGGGCAGGTCGATGGGGTCCATGACGCCTGCGGCGAGGGTCAGGGCGCGCAGCCCGTCCGCGAGAGCGTGGTGGAACTTGAAGAGGACGGCGAACGACGCGCCGTCGGCGGCCGACAGCACGTGCGCCTCCCACGGCGGGCGGCCGCGGTCCAGCGGGCGTTCCATGAGCGCGCCCGCGGCGGCGTGGAAGTCGTCGACGGCCCCGGCCATCCACACGTGGTCGAGCGGGTCGAAGTCGGCCGCGGGCACGCGGGCCGCGCCGCCGACCGGCACGAGCACGCCGGCGATCCGCATCCGCAGGCCCGGCACGCCCGCGGCGCGGGTGGCGAGCAGCTCGAAGGCGTGCCGGGCGGCGCCGGGGTCGTCGGCCTCGAAGACGCCCAACGCCCCCAGGTGCATGGGGTGTTCGGCGGTCTCGATGTTCCAGAAGGTCAGGTCGAGTGGAGCGAGCAAGTCCGAACTCAGAGAGGTCATGGAGGGCTCTCGCGTCGACGACGGTGAGAGCGCAGTCAATCGCCAGCAGTCGATTACGGTCAAGTACGATCATGACACTCTGCGTTAACAACTGATGAAGACCCGCCCCTCTGGGAGAGGCGGGTCTCATGTGACACAGAAGGCGACTCAAGTGGCCTGTCGGTTACGTCACTTGAGGGCCGGCGGCGCCGCGTCGGGACCGGTCCCCCACGCCGACGGCTCGCCGCCGACGGTGAAGGACAGGTTCCGCAGGCCCCGCAGATCCTTCGTGGTCAGATACGTCTTGTCGTACGCGGCGCCGTCCGTCCGCGCCGACTGGATGTACCGGTTGTCGTCCGAGGTGCCGGGCGCCCGGACGGTCAGCCCGCCCTTCGGGTAGTAGCGCCGGTCGAGCGTGACGTCGACCCGCTCGAAGACGGGCGTCGACAGGCTCCACGTGTCCGTTCCGGGCTGCACCGGGAAGATCCCGATCGACGACAGGACGTTCCAGGCGGACATCGTGCCCAGGTCGTCGTTGCCGGTCATGCCGGTCGGGGTGTCGGTGAACAGGGTCAGCGCGGCGTGCACCACATCGGTGGTCTTCCACGGCTGGCCGGTGGAGAGATACGTGTACGGCGCGATCAGGTCGGGCTCGTTCTGCGGGTTGTACTTGTCGGCGTTGTAGTAGTCGTACGGGCCGTTGACCCACACCTCGCGCGCCGTCTTCGCCGGGTCCTTCACCAACTGCTCGTAGGCGAAGAACGAGTCGAGCCGCTTGTTCGCGGCTTCCTTTCCGCCGATCAGGTCGACCATGCCCGGCAGGTCCTGCGGCACGAGCCACTGGTACTGCCAGGACGTGCCCTCGTGGAAGCCCTCGCTCTTGGCCGGATCGGCCGGGCCAGTGAAGGCGCCGGACGCGTCGCGCGCGCGGAAGAATCCGGTCGAACCGTCGAAGATCTTCCGGTAGTTCTGCGCGCGCTCGGCATAGCGGGCGGCGTCCTCGTCGTGCCCCAGCTCCTTCGCCATCTGGCCGAGCATGGCGTCGGACAGGGCGTACTCCAGGGTGGCCGATGCCCCGTGGTCGTAATCGGAGTCGCCGGGCTTCACGTGCTCGCGGTCCTTGATGTACGGCGCGAACCCGTCGGCCAGGTACTCCTTGTTGGCCTCGCGGCCCACGGGGGCGGAGTCGGCCGGCGGCACGCCGTCGGCGTTCTTCTTCAGCGCCCGGTAGGCGTCCTCCTCGTGCCCCTTGAGCAGGCCCTGCTGGTAGGCGTTGGTGAGGAACGGGGTGACCGGGTCACCGGTCATGATGTTCGTCTCGACCGTGCCGTAGCCCCACTTGGGCAGCCAGCCACTGTCCTTGTCGATACGGATCACCGACAGCGCCATGTCTCGCGACTCGCGCGGGGCGAGCAGCGACAGCAGCTGCGCCTGGGTGCGGTACGTGTCCCAGAGCGACCAGTTCTGGTAGTACGTGAACCCGTCGGCACGGTGGATCTTCTGGTCCCAGCCGGTGTAGCGGCCGTCGACGTCGCTGCCGATGTTCGGCGCGAGGAACGAGCGGTACAGCGAGGAGTAGAAGGTACGGCGCAGTGTCTCGCTGCCGCCCTGTGCCCTGACGTCGTCGAGCCGGCCCTCCCACGCGGACTGTGCCGCGCCGCGCACGGAGTCGAAGGAACGGCCGCCCTCCTTACGGAGGTTGAGCGCCGCGCCGTGCGCGTCTACGTAGGAGATCGCGGTGGTCGCCTCGACGGTGCGGTCCTTGCTGGTGTCGAAGCGGAGATACGCGCCGTTGCGCTCGGCGTCCGCGGCCGAGGACGTGGAGCCCTCGGTGACGGTGTCGTCCTTCCAGGTGCCGCTCGTCTTGAACGGCCGGTCGAACCTGGTGATCGTGTGGAGCGTGTACTGCTTGGTGTCCTGGCAGAAGCCGCTGCCGGTGATGGAGGTGCGTACGGTCCGGCTGTCGAGGATGTCGACCTTGGTGTGCACGGTCTTGTGCAGCGACTGGCCGGCGTTGATCATCACGTTGGCCTTGTCGGTGGCCGGGAACGTGTACTTCTGTACGCCGGTCCGCTTCGTGGCGCTCAACTCGGCGTCCACGCCGGACTTCAGGCCCACCTTGTAGTAGCCCGGCGACGCCTTCTCGTCGTCGTGGCTGAACTCGGCCGCGTACTTCGCGTAGTCCGTGCTCCCGATGTCGCCCACGGTCGGCAGCACCGGCAGGTCGCCGCCCAAGCCGCAGCCCACGCCGGACAGATGGACGGCGGAGAACCCTCGGATGTGGTCGTCCGAGTGGTCGTAGCCGGTGTTGTGCCCGGTGTCGGGCGAGAACTGCACCATCCCGAAGGGCACGGCGGCGCCGGGATAGGTGTTCCCCTCGTTCTCGGTGCCGATGAACGGGTTGACCAGATCGGTCAGGCGCTCGTGTGGTTTCGCGGCCTGCGCCGCTGGCGCCGCGAGACCGGTACCGAGCAGCACGGCGGCCGCGAGCACGCCCAGCGCGCGTGATCCGGGCCTGCGGGTGCGTCTTATCATCGTGGGCCTTCTCATCCTGCGCCTCTCGACAACGTTGTCAGCATGCGCGGTCATTCTTCGTCCGCCCCGACGGCCCGTCAAGGCTTCACGCGCCACAGGTGATCCTCCGTCCCGTTGTCGGCGAACTGGACGACCTGCGCGCTGTCTTCGGTGGACATGCCGTCGACGCCGAGCACCTTTCCGCTGTGCTTGTTGCGCAGCAGGAACCAGCCGTCGCCCTTGTCCTCGCACGTCCACAGCAGGTCGGGGCGCCCGGAGTCCTCGTACTGCACGGCGAGAGCACTGTCGTCCGTCGAACTCCCCTTGACGGCAAGGAACTTACCGCTCTGACCGTTGCGCAGACGCAGCGTCCCGTCGCCCGCCGGCAGCAGCTGCCACGCGTGGTCGCCGGTGCCCGCGTCGCGGAACTGCACGACACGTGCGTCGTTGTCCGTGGACATTCCGTCGACGGCGAGGACCTTGCCGCTGTGCTTGTTGAGGATGCGGTGGTACGCCGGTTCGGGTGTCCAGGCCCGGCCCTGCGGCGTCGCCGTCGGGAACGTGGTGATCCGTAGCCGGGCGGCGCCCATGGGCACCAGCGTCACATCCTCCACGGCGGCCCTGCTGCGTGCCGGACTCGACTGGAGCGGTGCGACGACGTGCTCGTCGTCGGCCACCCACTCGGGGATGCGACGGGCCTTCACGGTGAGCGTGAGGGGCGTACCCTCCAAGGTGAACGGGTTGGCGGCGAGGGGCCCGGACTTTCGGTGCACCACTGCCGCGCCGCCCGGCACCAGACCGTAGTTCCAGGCTGTCGTAGCGTGCACGTCGTACTCGGGGAACGTGTCGCTGCCGCCCGTGCGCACATACCGTTCGCCGATCCTGAGCGAATAGGTCAGCGGCCCGTGGTCGACGCTCACGCTGTCGTGATTGCCCTCCCAGGTGCGCAGACCGGTCCGCTGCGGCAGCCGCAGGCGCACCACGTCGCCGTCGTGCCACGTGCGGCGGATCTCGGCGAACGAGGGGCCTCCGCCGACCTTGACGGGGCGGCCGTTCACGGTCAGGCGCGGCGACGCACACCAGCCGGGCACGCGCAGCCGCAGCGGGAATTCCGCGGCCCGCTCGACGCCGACGGTCAGGGTGACGGTCTCGTCGAACGGGTAGTTCGTCTCCTCCCGCACGTGCACCGCGACGTCGCCCACCTTCGTGCGCACCTCGCAGTCGGCGTACATGGCGGCGACGAGCCCGCCGTCGGCGCCCGCGAGCCACAACTCCTCGGTGAAGTAGGGCCAGCCCATGCCGTAGTTGTGCGGGCAGCAGCGGTACTGGTCCACGCCCGGCCGGTACGACTGAAGGGCGAAGCTGTTCTGGAACTGCCCCTGCGATTTGGGGCTGTTGTCGAGGTCGACGCTGTTGGCGCTGGTGACGTAGTGGATGCCCTTGCCGCTCGGGTCGAGAGCGGCGGGCAGCATGTTGAACGCGAGGTCCTCGCAGCGGTCCGCCCACACCGGGTCACCGGTGATACGTGTGAGCAGCTCGTGGCTGGCCATGAACTCGACGATGCCGCAGGTCTCGAAGCCCTGGCGCGGGTCGCCGAATCCGGGCCGGTAGTTCTCGTCGCCGGCCATGCCGCCGCCCGGGAACTGCCCGTAGGTGTCGAGGACTTGGTCGTAGGTGCGGTACGTGGCGCGGGTCAGGGCGTGGGCCCCGGAGTCTGTCCACTGGGCGTACTGGGCGGGTTCGCGGAAGCCCTGGGCGATGTTCACGTTGTGCGGGGTGGGGAGCTTCCCGGTCCAATCGGCACCGTAGCGGTGCATCTTCTCGACGAGGCCGACGAGGAACGCGTCACCCGTGCGCTCGTAGAGCCAGCGGGCGGTGTCGATGCCGTCGCCCCAGCGAACGGAGACCCAGCTGGAGTCGAAGGCTCCCTTGCCCTGCGCCGCCATGTACGTCATGAAGCGGGTGAGGAAGGGCACGATGCGCTCGTCGTGCGTGTACTCCTGCCAGGTGCGCAGCGCCATGAGGAGCGGCAGGTACGGCCAGAAGTCGGGGCCGTCGTTGAGTGCGGTGCGCAGGGCGCGCGGTCCGAAGAACCCGTCGGACTCCTGGGTGGCGAGGATGGCGTCGAGCCAGCGCTCGCTGGTGGCGAGGGCGTCGGCGTCCTGCGTCGTGATGGCCAGCGGGACGAACCCTCTCAGCCAGTAGGGGACTTCCTCCCAGGCGTCTCGTTCCGGGTGGACCCAGCCGCAGGTGTCCATGTCGAGGAAATGGGACTTCTCCTCGTAGCGGCCGAACAACCCGTCGAGTTGCAGGCGGAGTTGGCCCGCCAGCCAGCCGTGGGCGGTGACGCTGCCGACGGGCAGCCTGGTGAAGGCGTCGCCGGCCACGGCCGTCCTCCCTGCCGCCGTCGCGGCGCTTGCTGTGCCTGTGACGCCCGCCGTGCCGCCGATCAGCGTGGCGGCGGTGACCACGGTGCCGGTCCGCAGCACACCTCGTCGTGTGACTGTCATCGATGTCCTCCGGGGACGTGGGGGAACGCGAAGGGGGCGGGCCCGGTGTTCGGGCCCGCCCCCGCGAGCGGTCGGATCAGGAGCAGTTCGCCACGGTGTCCTGCGAGGCGTCGCGGATCAGCGCCTGCTGGGCGTCGTGTACGCGCTTCACGTCCGGCTTGACGACCCTGCGGTCGTACGTCAGCAGGCCGTTGAGCTCACCCTCGACGTCGGAGATCTGCGTGTAGACGGCGCCGTTGCCGCCCTTGCAGGCGAGCTTGTACACCTCGTCGAGCTTCTCCAGGTAGCCGTCCGTGTACGTCGTCGGGTCGACATCGACGTAGGACTGCTGCACCGCCCAGGCGTGGCCCGGCACCGCGAGGCCGAGGCCGCCGTACTCGCCCGCGACCAGGGCCCGCTTGCCGTCGGGGTTCGGTGGCAGGGCGGGGCTGGGGTAGCCGTGTTCGTCGAGGATGTCGCCCGTGCCGCCGTCCTTGCCCAGGTTGATCCCGGACATGGAGTTGATCAGGCGGGTGGGGTCCCAGGACTTGGCCTGGTCGGCGAGGCGTGCCTCGTCGTACTGACCCCAGCCCTCGTTGAGGGTGACCCACATGACGACCGACGGGTGGTTGGAGTGCTGGTCGATCATGATCTTCATCTCGCGCTCGAACTCGGTGCGCGCGGACTGGCTCGGGTTCACGCCTGCCGTCATGGCGGGCATGTCCTGCCAGACCATGAGGCCCAGCTTGTCGGCCCAGTAGAACCAGCGGTCGGGTTCGACCTTGATGTGCTTGCGGACCGAGTTGAAGCCCATCTGCTTGTGCATCTTCAGGTCGTACGCGAGCGCCTCGTCACTGGGCGCGGTGTGCAGTCCGTCCGGCCAGAAGCCCTGGTCGAGGGTGGCCATCATGAACGTGGGCTTGCCGTTGAGCATGGTGCGCGGGGTGCCGTTCACCTTCTCGACGGAGATCGAGCGCATACCGAAGTAGCTGCCGACCCTGTCGGCGCCGACGCTCACCTTGAGGTCGTAGAGGAACGGGTCGTCCGGCGACCACAGGTGCGGCTTGGCGATCTTCAGGGTGAGCGGTCCGCCGGAGGTGCCGGTGGCGGTGGCGACCTTCTTGCCGTCCGCGTACGCGGACGCCGTGACGGGGACACCGTCCCGAACTCCCGTGGCGGAGACGGCCACTTCGCCCGTCTTCACATTCGGCGTGACCTTCAGGTCGGTGGCGTGGTCGGTGGCGACCGGCTCCATCCACACGGTCTGCCAGATGCCGGAGGAGGGGGTGTACCAGATGCCGCTGGGGTCGAGGCGCTGCTTGCCCATGGGCGGGTTCTCGCCCTTTTCGGCGTCGGTGGGGTCGTAGACGCCGACGATCAGTTCCTGGGTGCGGCCCGGCTTGAGGGCGTCGGTGACGTCGGCGCTGAACTTGTCGTAGCCGCCCTTGTGATCGGCGACCTTCTTGCCGTTGACGTAGATCTCGGACTTCCAGTCCACGGCACCGAAGTTGAGGTTGAGGCGCTGTCCCTTGCCGACCTTCCAGTCGGCGGGCACGGTGAAGGTGCGCCGGTACCACATGCGGTCCTCGTGGCGCTCGACGCCCGAGAGCTGGGACTCGACCGGATAGGGTACGAGGATCTTCTCGTCGAGCTTCTTGCCGACCGGCGGCTTGTCCCCCTCCTTGGCGGCGGCGAACTGCCACCTGCCGTTGAGGTTCCGCCACTTGTCGCGGGTGAGCTGGGGACGCGGGTACTCGCGGTGGGCGTTGGCCGGGGTGACGTCGTCGCCCCACTTGGTGGTCAGCTCGTGCGTCGAGTGGTTCGGCCCGCTGGACCAGAACCTGCCGATGGCCGTTCCGTCACTGCCGGCCAGTCCGCCCTGGCCGTCGTAGGTGAGGTCGGCCTCTCCCGAGGCGTCACCCTTCTTGTTTCCGACGACCGGCTGTTCCAGGCCCACGAGCAGCGCCCGCGGGTCCTTCGGGTCCGCCTTGACGCTGCTCAGCGGCCACTTGGCGCCTCCGATGACGGCGGACATGTGCTCGTTGACGCCGCCGGGCAGCGCTCCGAGCTTCTGCGCGAAGTCAAGCTTCAGGGTGCGGCCGTCGCCGAGCACGGTGGTGCCGATGGCTCCGTCGTACTTCCAGTCGGCAGGCAGCCGGAACGCGGACGACGGGATCGCTTCCTTCGTCCCACCCCGCTCGGTCCAGCGCAAGTGGAGGTTGGAGCCGCCCTCGTGCTCGAAGTACTCGACCTTGATGTCGACGGCGTCGTCGGCGGTCAACTCGACGGGCTGGGAGGTCTGTTCCTTCTCCCAGTCGTCGGTCCAGTGGTCGATCACCAGCTTGTCGTCGACCCACAGGCGGAAGCCGTTGTCCCCGACCATGGAAAACGTTGTCATGCCGGACTTCTCCGGGACGACCTTGCCGGTCCAGCGCACGCTGGCGTTGTCCGCCTGGCCGGTCGCGGTCTGCAGTCGGGATTCCAGGCTATTGAAGTCGATCTTCGGGTCGAACCCGGTGGCCTTCAACGAGTCGAAGTCGAAGGCCCCTTCGGCGGACTGCGTGTAGTACTCGCCCTTGAGACCGTGCGGAACGGCCGGGTCGTCTTCGGCCGAGGCCGCTCCTGAGGGGGCGACCGTGAGCGCGGTGAGTCCGAGTGCCGTGGTCAGGAGCAGTGCCAGATGTCGCCCGTGACGTCTGAGGTGGGTGGTGCGCACGGATCCTCCTATGCAGGAACTGCAGGAACGCTTCGAGGAAGGGTGGCGGCTCGCCGCTCCAGTCGGTACAACGAGTCTGTACAACGTTGGAAGGAACGACAGTTGGCATGACAGCACGCGCACAGCATGCTGTCCAGAGCATGGACACGAACACTGCCAGGATCCGGATCGGGTTGGCCGATCACGGCTGCTTACGGGCCAACGTCCGCCCCCGGCCCATCAATCCACGCCGACCCAGGGAGTTTTCGTGCGGGTGAGCCTCAAGGATGTCGCGGAGCACGCCAGCGTCTCGATCAAGACCGTGTCGAACGTCGTGAACAACTACCAGCATGTGACCCCGGCGATGCGCTCCCGCGTCCAGGAGGCCATCGACGAGCTGGGCTACCGGCCGAACCTCACCGCCCGCAATCTGCGCAAGGGCCGCACCGGCATCATCGCGCTCGCCGTGCCCGAGCTCGGCAACCCGTACTTCGCGGAACTGGCCGGCGCCGTCATCGACGCGGCGGCGGAGCGGGACGTGACGGTGCTGCTCGACCACACCCGGGGCGAGCGCGAACAGGAGGTTCTGGTCAGCCAGGGTTTCCGGGCCCGGGTGATCGACGGCCTGATCCTCAGCCCTCTTGAGCTGGAGGCGGAGGACTTGGCGGGGCGCGAGGACGACGTGCCGCTGGTGCTGCTCGGCGAGCGCGAGTACGACCTGCCGTACAACCACATCGCGATCGACAACGTCGCCGCGGCCCGCACCGCCGTGCGCCATCTGATCGGCCGGGGCCGCACGAGGATCGCCTACCTGGGCGCCCGCACGGATTCCGCGAACCGTCCGGCGCATCTCCGACTCGCGGGCTGGCGCGACGAGTTGACGGACGCGGGGCTGCCGGCACCGGACACCCTGGTGGGGCCGACCGGCGGCTGGGACCGGGGCGACGGGGCCGAGGCCATGGCGCGCCTGCTGGACTCCGGGGTGCGCCCCGACGCCGTGTTCGCGTACAACGACCTGGTGGCGATCGGCGCGATGCGCGTGCTGCACGAGCGGGGGCTCAGGGTGCCGTGGGACGTGGCGGTGGTCGGGTTCGACGACATCATGGAGGGGCGCTTCGGGGCCGTCACACTCACCACCGTCTCCCCGGACAAGCGGGCCATCGCCCGGCTCGCGGTGACGTCGCTGCTGCGCCACCTCGAGCATCCGGAGGGGCCCGTGGGACGCGAACTCACGGCGGAATTCCGGCTGGTGGAGCGGGAGAGCACGCTGGGACGACGGTGAACCGTGCCACGGTCACGTGGCGGCCAAGTCTCTGCGCAAAGCCTTTACAGCGCCCTTCCAACGATGTAAAAACCTGGCCTGTACCACCGATCCGACTGGTCGAACACATTCACCCCGTCAGCGCGTTCACGCGCCGGGCCGTGCCGTTTTGGGGACCACCAATGACGCAGACCGCACTTCGCCGTACCACCACCAGGGCCCTGCTCGCCACCGGCCTCGTCGCGAGCCTCGCGCTCGCCACCGGTTGCGCGAAGTCGGAGGACGACAACAGCTCGACGGACAAGGGGAGTTCGAGCGCAAAGAGCGATAACGCCGGGCAGGAGGTCGCCTCGCCGGGCGGCGGCAAGACCTGTGACGTCACCACCTACGGCGGCAAGAAGCTCGACCTGAAGAACGCCACCGTCGGCTTCTCGCAGTCCGAGAAGGAGGCCAACCCGTTCCGCATCGCGGAGACCGCCTCCATCAAGGCCGAGGCCAAGAAGCGTGGCGTCAAGCTGCTCACCGCGAACGCCCAGTCGCAGTTCTCCAAGCAGATCAGCGACGTCCAGGACCTCATCTCCAAGGGCGCGGACCTGCTGGTCATCGCGCCGCTCAACTCAGACGGCTGGGAGCCGGTGCTGCGCGCGGCGAGCGCCAAGAAGATCCCGATCGTCACCGTCGACCGCAAGATCAACTCGACGGCGTGCAAGGACTACGTCTCTTTCATCGGCTCGGACTTCGTCGAGCAGGGCAAGCGCGCCGCCGACGAGATGATCAAGGCCACGGGCGGCAAGGGCGAGATCGCGATCCTGCTCGGCGCCGCGGGCAACAATGTGACCACCGAGCGCACCAAGGGCTTCCAGGACCGGATCAAGGAAAAGGCGCCGGACCTCAAGGTCGTCTTCAAGCAGACCGGTGAGTTCGCCCGCGAGAAGGGCCAGCAGGTCACCGAGCAGCTGATCCAGTCCAAGCCGGACATCAAGGGGATCTACGCCGAGAACGACGAGATGGGTCTCGGCGCGGTCAACGCCCTCAAGAGCGCGGGCAAGAAGGCCGGCGCCGTGAAGATCGTGACGGTGGACGGCACGCGCAACGCGGTGCAGGGCATCGTCGACGGCTGGATCTCCGGCGTCATCGAGTCCAACCCGCGCTTCGGCCCGCTCGCCTTCCAGACCCTGGACTCCTTCACGAAGGGCGACAAGGTCGGCCAGGACATCGTCATCAAGGACAGCGCGTACGCGAAGGACAACGCCAAGTCGGATATCGACAAGGCGTTCTGACATGTTGTCCGCACAGAATCTCAGCAAGACCTTCCCCGGCGTGCGCGCCCTCGACGGTGTCGACTTCACCGCGCGCGGCGGGGAGGTGCACGCCCTCATCGGGGAGAACGGGGCGGGCAAGTCGACGCTGATCAAGGTCCTCACGGGCGTCTACCAGCCGGATGCCGGCGCGGGCACGCTCATGTTCGACGGCCGACAGATCACGTTCTCCACGCCGCTCGAGTCACAGCACGCGGGCATCTCGACGATCTATCAGGAGGTCAACCTCGTCCCCCTGATGAGCGTGGCCCGCAATCTGTTCCTGGGCCGCGAGCCGCGGGGACGGCTCGGCCTGATCGACTTCCGGCGGATGCACCGGGACGCCGACGCGGCACTGCGCGACCTCGGCGTACACGTCGACGTGCAGCGTCCGCTGCGTGAACTCGGCGTCGGGGCGCAGCAGATGGTGGCCCTAGCGCGCGCGGTGTCGGTCGACGCCAAGGTCGTCGTCATGGACGAGCCGACGTCGTCACTGGAGCCGCGCGAGGTGCGCACGCTCTTCGGCGTGATCCGCATGCTGCGCGACCGCGGCATCGCCGTCGTCTACGTGAGCCACCGCCTCGACGAGCTGTACGAGGTGTGCGACGCGGTCACGGTGCTGCGCGACGGCAAGCTGGTGCACACCGGCCGCCTCGCCGACCTGGACCGGCTGCGGCTCGTGTCACTGATGCTGGGCCGCGACGTCGGCGACGTACAGGACGAGGGCCTGACCAAGTTCTCCGGCGAACACGACACGTCGGCAGAACCCGTGCTGAGCGCCGAGGAGTTGACGGTCCGCCACCAGTTGCACGGCGTGACGCTCGACGTGCGTCCCGGCGAGGTCGTCGGCCTCGGCGGACTGCTCGGCTCCGGCCGCAGCGAGACCGCCAAGGCCATCGCGGGCGCCCTGCCCACGGACAGCGGCCGGGTGACGGTAGCCGGGTCCCCGGTGCGTACGGGCTCCACGCCTGCCGCGATCCGGGCCGGCATCAGCCTGCTGCCGGAGGACCGCAAGGCGGAGGGCATCGTGCCGGGCCTGTCGGTGCGCGAGAACATCGCGCTCGCGGCGCTGCCGGGGCTGTCCCGCTTCGGCCTGGTCGACGAGGCCCGCATCGACCGCATCGTCGACACGTTCGTGAAGCGGCTGCGCATCAAGTCGGCCGGCCCGCACCAGAAGGTCGGCGAGCTGTCGGGCGGCAACCAGCAAAAGGTGCTGCTCGCACGGTGGCTCGCGATGAACCCGAAGGTACTGCTGCTGGACGAGCCGACGCGCGGTATCGACGTGGGCGCCAAGGCCGAAGTGCAGAAGCTCATAGACGAGTTGGCGGACGACGGGCTCGGCGTCCTGCTGATCTCCTCCGACCCGGAGGAGCTGATCGAGGGCTCGGACCGGGTCGTCGTCCTGAAGGACGGCGCGGTGGTCGCCGAGCTGACCGGCGACGCGGTCACAGAGGACCGGCTGATGCGCGCGATTGCCGCGACTCCCGCTGGAGGGACGTCCGTTGAGTGAAGCAACCCTGGGCAGCACCGGTGTCGACAAGGCCCGGATGCTGCGCCTCCTCCAGGACTACGGCGTCTATGCGGGCGTCGCCGTCCTCCTCCTGGCGAACATCGTCTTCACCCCGCACTTCCTGTCCGCGGAGAACTTCCGCACGCAGGCCGTGCAGGTCGCACCCGTCCTGATCGTGGCGCTCGGCATGGCCCTCGCCATCGGAACCGAGGGCGTGGACCTCTCGGTGGGCTCCGTGATGGCGCTCGCCACCTCGCTGGTCGCGCTGTATCTCGGCTATGGGCCGCTGTTCGCGGTTGTCGCCGCGCTGATCGGAGGCGCGCTCGTCGGTGTCGCGAACGGCGCGCTCGTCGCCTTCATCGGGGTCCAGCCCATCGTCGCCACACTGGCGTTGATGGTTGGGGGCCGTGGCCTGGCGCTCGTCCTGCTGCCCCAGCTCAAGGACGTGCGGGACCCCGGGATGCGGGCACTCGGCACCGGCGATGTGCTCGGCATCCCCTATCTGGTGCTGATCGCGGCGGCGCTGGCGCTGATCGTCGCGTTCGTGGTGCGGCGCACCACGTTCGGCCGTCAGCTCCTCGCCATCGGCGACAGCCGTCCGGCGGCCAAGCTGGCAGGGCTTCCGGTGCGGCGGGTGCTGATCCTCGTCTACGTACTGTCGGGAGTGCTCGCCGCCGTCGCCGGTGTACTGGCCACGGCGCGGCTCACCGCGAGCGACCCGACGTCGCTCGGCACGCTGATGGAGCTGTCCGCGATCACGGCCGTCGTGGTCGGCGGCACTCCGCTGACCGGCGGGCGGGTGCGCATCGGCGGCACGGTCGCGGGCGCCGTCCTCATCCAGCTGCTCACAGCCACACTCATCAAGCACGACCTGCCGCCGTCGTGGACGCAGATCGCCCAGGCCGTGGTGATCGTGCTCGCGGTGTACGCGGCGAGGGAGCGGGGGAAGCGATGACGGTGACGGACATAGGGACCT
The DNA here is from genome assembly GCF_040295505.1 of Streptomyces sp. NPDC002790. Lineage (NCBI taxonomy): Bacteria > Bacillati > Actinomycetota > Actinomycetes > Kitasatosporales > Streptomycetaceae > Streptomyces > Streptomyces sp. NPDC002790. The sequence goes on from NZ_JBEOVM010000002.1 coordinate 207,034, forward strand.
CTCAGCCGGCGGGTCCGGCCCACGAGGACGAGCCCCAGGGCGCGACGCGCGCGGAGCGGCTGAGCGCGCTGGCCCAACAGCACGGCGCGCTGGTCACGTTGGTGATCGCGGTGATCGTCGCCTCGCTCTCCTTCGACACGTTCCTGACCGGGGACAACCTGGAGAACATGGCGCTGTCGTCCGCGTTCCTCGCGATCGTCGCGCTCGGCATGACGTTCGTGATCGTGACCGGTGGTATCGATCTGTCGGTGGGCTCGCTGTTCGCCCTCGGCGGGGTCCTCGCGGCATGGGGTTCGCGGTACGGGACGGTGGTGGCGCTGCTCCTGCCACTGGCGGTGTGCGGGCTGATCGGCCTGGTCAACGGGTTGCTGATCGCGCGCTCGCGGCTCGCACCGTTCATCGTGACGCTCGCGGCGATGCTCGGGGCGCGCGGCATCCTCCTCTCCATCACCGATGAGGGTTCCGAGACGTATCTCGTCGACAAGTCCACGTTCTTCGCGACGCTCGGCCAGGGGAAGCTGTTCGGTATCGGCGCCCCGGTGTGGATCACGCTGGTGCTGTTCGGCATCGGCGCCCTGGTGCTGCGCCGTACGCGCTTCGGGCAGTACGTGTACGCGGTCGGCGGCAACGAGGACGCGGCGGCGCTGATGGGCGCGCCGGTGGCCCGCACCAAGATCAGTGTGTACACACTGTCAGGGTTGTGCGCGGGCCTGGCCGGCGCGCTCAATGCCGCCTGGCTGGTGTCGGGCGTGACGATCCTCGGCTCCGGCATGGAGCTGGAGGCGATCTCGGCGGTCGTCATCGGCGGCACGCTGCTGACGGGCGGGTTCGGGTTCATCAGCGGTTCGCTGGTCGGTGTCCTCCTGCTCAAGGTCATCCAGAACGTGATCAATCAGATCGGCTCGCTGGACTCCGCGTACCAGCAGGTGGTCAGCGGTGCGTTCCTGGCCCTCGTCGTGATCGCGCAGACGTGGCTGGGGAAGCGTCGGCGAGTGCTGTGAGGGCTGGAGCTAATGCACCGCCTGACCCTTCCCCAGCGCGATCACGCCCGTCTTCGACACCGTGTACAGCTCCGCGTCCCGGCTCGGGTTGACGCCGATGGTCGCGCCGACGGGGACCTCGACGTTCTTGTCGAGGACGGCGCCGCGCACCACCGCTCCCCTGCCGACCCGCACGTTGTCGTGCAGGACGGAGCCCTGGACGACCGCGCCGTCCTCGACGACGACGCCCGGTGAGAGCACGGAGCGGGTCACCTGGCCGCGGATGACGCAACCGGGGCTGACGATCGACTCACTCGCGATGCCGCCCGCGCAGAACTTGGCGGGCGGCAGCTGGCCGGGGTGGGTGTAGATGGGCCAGCGCCGGTTGTCGAGGTTGAAGACCGGGGTGTCCGAGATGAGGTCCATATGAGCCTCGTAGTAGGCGTCGAGGGTGCCGACGTCGCGCCAGTAGCCGTGATCGCGGTCCGTCTCGCCCGGCACGTGGTTGCCGTCGAAGTCGTAGAGCTGGGCGACGCCGCGCTCGGTGAGCATCGGCACGATCGAACCGCCCATGTCGTGCGCCGAGTTGGTGTCTTCGGCGTCGGCCTGAAGCGCGTCGACGAGGACCTTGCTGGTGAACAGGTAGTTGCCCATCGAGGCGAAGACCTGGTTCGGGGTGCCGGGCAGCGGCGGCGGGTCGGTGGGCTTCTCCAGGAAGGCGTCGATGCGTGTGCCGTCGCGGGCCGGGGTGATGATGCCGAAGGACGGGGCCTCCCGGCGCGGCACCCGGATGCCCGCCACCGTGACGCCCGCGCCCGACTCGATGTGCTGGGCGAGCATCTGCCGCGGGTCCATCCGGTACACGTGGTCGGCGCCGAACACCGCGATGTAGTCGGGCTGTTCGTCGTGGACCAGGTTGAGGGACTGCAGGATCGCGTCGGCGCTGCCCGAGTACCAGCGCGGGCCGAGCCGCTGCTGGGCCGGGACCGGCGTGACGTAGTTGCCGAGCAGGCTCGACATCCGCCAGGTGGTCGTGACGTGCCGGTCGAGGGAGTGCGACTTGTACTGCGTCAGGACGCAGATGCGCAGGATGTCGCCGTTGACGAGATTGGACAGGGCGAAGTCGACCAGGCGGTACGTGCCGCCGAACGTCACCGCGGGCTTCGCCCGGTCCGCGGTGAGCGGCATCAGCCGCTTGCCCTCCCCGCCTGCCAGTACGATCCCGAGCACCGAAGGTCCACCGCGCATCCCAACCCCCCTGTGATTCACGTGCCGTTGAGGATCTCCTCGTACACGTCGACCGTGCGCCGGGCGATCGCGTCCCAGCCGAACTCCGCCGCCGCCCGCTCCCGGCCCGCCTCGCCCATCACCCGCGCCGCTCCGGGATCGGCGACGACCCGGTTCAGGGCGTCCGCGAGCCCCGCCTCGAAGCCTTCCGGGTCCTCGGCCGCGTACGGGACGAGCAGCCCCGTCTCGCCGTCCGCGACGACCTCGGGGATGCCGCCGACCCCCGAGGCGACCACCGCGGTGCCGCAGGCCATCGCCTCCAGGTTGACGATGCCGAGCGGTTCGTACACGGAAGGGCACACGAACGCCGAGGCGTGTGTGAGCAGTTGAATGACATCGGTGCGCGGCAGCATCGACGGAATCCAGCGCACCCCGTCACGCGTGGCCTTCAACTCGTCGACGAGTTCCCGGAATTCGCGGCCGATCTCCGGGGTGTCGGGCGCGCCCGCGCACAGGACGATCTGCACGCCTTTCGCCACCTGCTTGGCCGCGCGCAGCAGATGGGGCACGCCCTTCTGCCGGGTGATGCGGCCGACGAAGAGGATGTAGGGGCGCTGCGGGTCGATGTCGTAGCGGCTCAGCACGTCCGTGTCGGCGTCGGCGTGGTAGAGCGAGACGTCGATGCCGTTGTGCACGACACGGACCTTCTTCGGCTCCAGGGCCGGATAGCAGGCGAGGATGTCCTTGCGCATCGCGTGCGACACCGCGATGACGCCGTCGGCGGCCTCGATCGCGGTCCGTTCCGCCCATGCCGACAGCGCGTAGCCGCCGCCCAGCTGCTCCGCCTTCCAGGGGCGCAGCGGCTCCAGGGAGTGGGCGGTCAGCACGTGCGGGATTCCGAGGTGCAGCGCCGCCAGGTGCCCGGCCAGGTTCGTGTACCAGGTGTGGGAGTGGGCGATCTCGCGGCCTTCGAGGGCCGCGGCGATGGCCAGGTCCACGGAGAGCGTGCGCAGCGCGTCGTTCGCCCCGTCGAGCGCGGGCCAGGCCCGGTGCCGGCGCACGCCGTCGGCCGTCCCCTCGCCCCACGTGTGCACCTCGAGGTCGACGAGCGGGCGCAGCTCGCGCGCCAGGAACTCCACGTGCACTCCGGCGCCGCCGTAGACATCCGGCGGGTACTCCCTGGTCAGCAGTCCCACACGCACGCGCGGCCCCCGTAGTCGTCGGTCGGCGACACTCGCTCTGGATCGCTGTTCGAAAGCGCACCTCATGGTCACCCATGGACGGCCCGTGCGGAAGGGCGCGGACGCCAACTCGGCCCGAGTCTCCCCCGGGTCCCCGGGGCACCCGCCCTGGGGATGAATCAGGACGCGGCCTACTCCAACGGGAGTAGGACCCAATGCGTGCTCAAGTCGGACGACGCGGAGGGCAGGGAAGCGCCATCGTGGAGGGTATGAGAAGCGACCGTGCGCCACGCCGCACCTCCAGGGGCGCCACATGAGCGACCTGGTGCTTTCCGTGCTGCTCTCGCTCGTCTCCGCCGTCGCGTACGCGGGCGGGGCGATCGTGCAGGAGCGCGTGGCCGCGACGTCGCCCAAGGCGGCGTACGCCCCGCTGCGCAGGCCCGCCTGGTGGGGCGCCGGAGGGCTGAACGGCCTGGGCGCGTTGCTGCACGTCGCGGCGCTGGCCTTCGGCCCGCTCAGCGTCGTGCAGCCGCTGGGAGCCCTCACGATCGTGCTCGCGCTGCCGATGTCGGCGCTCCTGGTGCGTCGCAAGGCAGGGGCGACAGCCTGGCGCGGCGCGATCATGGCGACGGTCGGGCTGGCGGGACTGCTCTCGCTGACCGGTTCCACGACCGAGCAGTCCCTGGACGGGACGCAGCGCCTGTTCGTCGGCCTGATCACGGCAGGCGGTGTGCTGGCCCTGATGTCGACTGCCCGCGTGGCGCACCGGCACCCCGTGGTACGCGCGGTGCTGCTGGCGGTGGCGGCCGGCGGCGCGTTCGGCATGGCGTCGGTGTTCACGAAGTCCGTGACCGAGGACTGGACCGGGCAGCCGTTGGAACAGCTCGCGACGCTCCTGGCGATCGCGGGCCTGGCCGTGACCGGCATGCTGCTGTCGCAGGCCTCCTACCGGGGCGCCGGGCTCGCCGCGCCGCTGGCGACCGCGACGGTCGTGAATCCGGTGGTGGCGGCGACCATCGGCCTCACGATGTTCGGCGAATCGTTCCGGTACAGCACGATCGGCACGGTGCTCGCGCTCGGCTGCGGCGTCGTGGCGGCGGGCGGCCTGATCCTGCTGACGACGGAGCGCATCGGGCGGGGCCGCCGGGCGGGCGCCTCGGTCGTCGCCGCCGTCCCGCACGGAGCGGCACAGCCGATCCCGCCCGTGGTGCCGGACAGCCCGGCCGGGCTCGACTCGGTGCCGCTGCCGCCGCGCGCGCCGGGGGCCCGGCAGGAACCTCCGTGCGGGGGCTGGACGACCGAGGACATCCGGTCCTGACGCCTGCTTTCAGGCCGGATGCGGGGTTCAGATCCTGACGCCGCGGGCCCGCAGGTACGCCAACGGGTCCACGTCGCTGCCGAAGCCGGGCCCGGTCCGCACCTCGAAGTGCAGATGCGGGCCCGTGCTGTTCCCGGTGGAACCGGAGCGGGCGATGCGCTGGCCCGCCACCACGCGCTGGCCGCTCTTCACGGACAGCGCGGACAGGTGTCCGTACTGGCTGAACTTGCCGTCGGCGTGCCGGACAACCACTTCGTAGCCGTACGCGCCGCCCCAGCCGGCCGAGACGACGTGTCCGGCGGCGACGGCCTTCACGGACGTCCCGGTGGGCACCGCGAAATCGACGCCCGTGTGGTACCCCTTCGACCAGGAGGAACCGGCGGCGCGGTAGGGCGTGCCGAGGGACGCGGCGACGGGGGCGACGACGTGGTGCGTGGTGGCCTTCGCCGTGTCGGACTTCTTGGCGACGGGTTTGGCAGCGGCCTTCTTCTCGGTCTTCTTCGCGGCTTGCGTCCCCGGCACCGCGAGGCGCTGCCCGGGGGTGATCAGGTCCGGGTCGGCGCCGATCGTGGCGCGATTCGCCGCGTACAGCGCACGCCAGCCGCCCTTCACGGACCGCTCGGCGGCGATGCCGGAGAGGCTGTCGCCGCTGACGACGCGGAACATCTGGGCGCGTCCGGCCCGGGACTGCGGCGTGGTCTGCGGCCGTACGTCGGGTGTCGCGGCCTCGCGGGTGAGGCCCGCGCGCTGCGAGCACACCGGCCAGGCGCCGGGCCCCTGCCCCTTGAGCACCTTCTCCGCCACGGCGATCTGCTGGCCCCTGGTGGCGAGGTCGGCGCGCGGCGCGTAGGCGGTGCCGCCGTACGCGGCCCAGGTGGAGCGGGTGAACTGGAGGCCGCCGAAGAAGCCGTTGCCGGTGTTGATGTTCCAGTTCCCGGAGGACTCGCACGCGGCGACCTTGTTCCACGTCTGCGTGTCGGCGGCCTGCGCCGTGCCCGCGCCGATGATCGGGATGGCCATGCCCACGCCGCCCACGGTCACGGTGAGCGATGCCCGGTTGACCCGGCTCGGCTGGTACCGGCGGTGCCGGCCGCGTAACGCCATGAATGCCCCCTCAGCCACACGTAGGAGCGGCAAATTAGCCGCTCCTACGGAAGTGGACAAGAGCGCCCTGAGCCACCTTGGCGGGATTCAGCCCCTCAAGTACCCGGGAATCCAACGGAGTTGTGCGGCCTGCTGGAAGGGGCCGCCGCCCTCGTGGTCGTTGAACGCGTACACCTCGATCGACTTGTCGGCGCCCGCCCAGTGGTTGTACGCGCCGAAGACCGTGGACGGCGGGCACGTCAGGTCCTCCAGGGCGGCGGAGAACAGGGTGGGCGCCGTGGCGCGCGCCGCGAAGTTGATGCCGTCGAAGTAGGAGAGCGTGCGGAAGGCGCGCTCGTCCTCGCCGATGTGCGCCTTCAAGTAGAGCGCGATCTCGCGGTACGGGTGACGCTCGGTGAGCGTGGCGGCGCGCCGGAAGTCGCACAGGAACGGCACGTCAGGGGCTGCTGCCACCAGGTCGGGCACGAGTCCGGCGACGGCGATGGTGATGCCGCCGCCCTGACTTCCACCGGTGACGGCGACCCGGTTCGCGTCCACGAGCGGGTGCGAGCGGGCGGCGTCGACGGCGCGCACGGCGTCGGTGTACACGCGCCGGTAGTAGTACTCGTGCGGGTCCTGAATGCCCTTCGTCATGAAGCCCGGCTGGGACGGCGTGGAGCCGACCGGGTCGGGGGTGTCGCCGACGGTGCCGCCGCTGCCCTGCCCGCGGGTGTCCATGACGAAGTGCGCGAACCCGGCGGCCGCCCAGCGCAAGTGGGTGTGCGCGAGGCCGCGGCCGCCGCCGTAGCCGACGTACTCGACGACGGCCGGAAGCAGCTCGTTCGCGCCTGCCGGAAGGACCAGCCAGCCCTTCACGGGATGCCCGCCGAAGCCCGCGTACGTAACGTCGAACACGTCGACCGCCGTGTACGGGACGTCGACGGGCTCGAAGCGTGCGTCCAGGTCGCGCTCCCTGGCCTCGACGAGGGTCTTCTCCCAGAAGGCGTCGAAGTCGTCGGGCGCCGTCAACTCCGGCTGATAGGTGCGCAACGCGTCGAGTGACAGGTCGAAATGAGGCACGCACGGCTCCAAATTCGTAGAGAGTCCACGATGGGGATCGGACGCAAACCTAACCCGGGCCCCTTTCCCGTCTGAACAGAATCTTTCAACTTCCCAATCCAGGAGCGACACACATGAGCACAACAGCCCAGATCGGTGTCACCGGCCTCGCTGTCATGGGGCGCAACCTCGCCCGGAACTTCGCCCGCAACGGCTACACGGTCGCCCTCCACAACCGCACGGCGTCCCGCACGCACGCGCTGGTCGAGGAGTTCGGCGAGGAGGGCATCTTCGTACCGACCGAGAGCGCCGAGGACTTCGTGGCCGCGCTCGAGCGGCCGCGGCGCCTGGTCGTCATGGTGAAGGCGGGCGAGCCGACCGATGCGGTGATCAAGGAGTTCGCGCCGCTCATGGAGCCGGGCGACATGATCATCGATGGTGGCAACGCGCACTTCGCGGACACCCGGCGCCGCGAGAAGGAGCTGCGCGAGCAGGGCATCCACTTCGTCGGCACGGGCGTCTCCGGCGGCGAGGAGGGCGCGCTGCACGGCCCGAGCATCATGCCCGGCGGCAGCGTCGAGTCGTACAAGTCCCTGGGCCCGATGCTGGAGAAGATCTCCGCCAAGGCGAAGGACGGCGCGCCCTGCGTGACGCACGTCGGCCCCGACGGGGCGGGCCACTTCGTGAAGATGGTGCACAACGGCATCGAGTACGCCGACATGCAACTCATCGGCGAGGCCTACCAGTTGCTGCGCGACGTGGCCGGGTACTCCCCCGCGCGGATCGCCGACATCTTCCGCACCTGGAACACCGGACGCCTCGACTCCTACCTGATCGAGATCACGGCCGACGTCCTCTCGCACGTGGACGAGGCGACCGGCAAGCCCTTCGTGGACGTCGTCCAGGACCAGGCCGAGCAGAAGGGCACCGGCCGCTGGACGGTGCAGATCGCGCTCGACCTGGGCGTGCCGGTGTCCGGGATCGCGGAGGCGGTCTTCGCGCGCTCCCTGTCCGGGCACGCGGAACTGCGCACCGCGTCACGGGAGTTGGCGGGACCCACGGCCGTGACGCTGGGCGAGTCGGAGGCCGCGGCCTTCGCCGACCGCGTCGAACAGGCCCTGTACGCCTCGAAGATCGTGTCGTACACCCAGGGCTTCCACGAGATCTCCGCGGGCAGCGAGGAGTACGACTGGAACATCGACTCGGGTGCGGTGGCCCGGATCTGGCGCGGCGGCTGCATCATCCGCGCCGCGTTCCTGGACCGGATCACGGCGGCGTACGAGGCGGAGCCGAACCTGGTCTCGCTGCTGTCCGACAAGGGCTTCGCCGACGAGATCGCCGCGGCGCAGGACGACTGGCGCTCGGTCCTGGTCGCGGCGACCACGCAGGGTGTGCCCACGCCCGGTTTCGCGGCGGCGCTCGCCTACTACGACGCGCTGCGCGCCGAGCGCCTGCCGGCCGCGCTCACGCAGGGCCAGCGGGACTTCTTCGGCGCGCACACGTACCGCCGCGTCGACCGGGAGGGCTCGTTCCACACGCTGTGGGGCGGTGACCGCTCCGAGGTCGACGCGTAAGCGTCCGCTAAGCGGGTGACGGCTCGGGCTCCGGCGGATGTGGGTCGGGGTCCGGGTCCGGCAGCGGCGGCGTCGGGGACGGCGAGGGCCGGGGCGTGGGCTCGGGCACCGGTGTCGGGAACGGGTCCGGCATCGGGCCGGGCTCGGGCCGGTCGGGCCCGGGGCCCGGGTCAGGTCCGGGACCCGGACCGGGGCCGGGTGTGGGGGTCGGCGGGACGGGGTCGGGGAACGGTTGGGTCATCGTTGGTTCCTCCAACGGTTCGGAGGGGACCTGTCCACTGTCTCCCGGCTCGCGTGCCCACGCCCGACGAGTCCACGCCTGCGGCCGGGTCTCAGCCGTCGGTGCGGCGCAGCCGTACGACGGGAATGTCACGGCTCGTCTTCTTCTGGTACTCCGCGTACGGCGGGAACAGCTCCACCAGGGAGTCCCACACCCGCGCCTTGTCCTGCGCCGACAGGGTCTCGGCGCGCGCCGCGAACCTCTCGGTCCCCACGCGCAGCCGGACCTCGGGATTGGCCTGAAGGTTCAGGTACCACTCCGGATGCCGGTCCGCGCCGCCGTACGACGCCACGATCAGCTGGTCGTCACCGTCCGTGCCGTAGATCAGGACGGTGCGCCGCCACTGGCCGCTCTTGCGGCCCTCGTAGTCGAGGAGCAGGCACGGGGCGCCCTGCATGGTGGTGCCCTTGGTGCCCCCGGACTCCTCGTAGGTGCGGGCCTGCTCGGCGACCCAGCCGGTGGGGCTGACGACGGTCTCGGTGTCATGGTCGGTCATGTGCGCTGCCTCCTGTTCGGGATTCCTGTCCGGGGCTCCTGTGCCGGTTCGGACAACTCCCTCCAACCTAAACGCTCTTGGAGCGCGCGCATTCCGTGGCGGCGGCGGAGAGTCCGGGGCGTGGGCTGGAGAGCACGGGCAGGGTGGTGGTTCGGGTCCGCTCGGCGGCGTCGGCCAGGGATGCCTGGGCGAGGACGACGGCATCGGCGTCGGTGATGCCGTCGACGGCATCGGCGACGAGCGCGAGATAGCCGTCCCGGTCACCCGCGAGGAAGCGCTCCCAGGCGCCCTCGACGAACACGGTCCGCACGTCCACCGGGCGCCCCGCCCGCGCGGCTTCCTCCTCGACCAGCTCGGCCGTCGGCCCGAGGGTGCTGCGCAGCGTGGCGACCACGGCGATCCGCTTCCCCTCGGCGACGGCCCGCGCGGCCATCGGCCGGTCCACGCGCAGTACGGGCACTCCGGCGTCCGCGGCGAGCCCTTCCGCTACGGCGCCGAGCGTGGAGCACGTGCACAGCACGGCGTCCGCCCCGTCGGCGACGGCCGCTTCGAGCAGCGCCCGGACCTCGTCGGTGACGGCGGCGGGCCCCTCGACGCCGGCCCGCACGAGCAGTTCCTCGCGTACGACGTGACGCAGTTCAAGGCCCGGGTGGTCGCTGTCGCGCAGGGCGTCGAAGACCGGCACGTGGACGGGCGAGGTGTGCACGAGCGTCAGGTTCATGGCCAGGACCCTACGCGCGGATGATCACCGCGCGCAGGGCCGTCTCACCACTTGTCCGGGTCGGCCTCGATGGCGGCCTTCGCGGCGAGCAGCAGGTCGGCGGAGGCCTCGGGCGCCTCGCCGGGGTGCCGCTCGGCCCACCGGACGACGAACGGGCACAATGGCGCGACGGCCACCGACTCGGCCGCGGCGATGGCGTACAGCTCGCGGGCGAGGGAGCCCGCGATCCCCTTGCCCTCGTTCTCCGGCTCCACGATGGTGTGCACCGGGACGAGCGCCCGCTCGGGTTCTTCCAGTACGAAGTACTGGATGTGGCCGACGACTTCGCCGCCTGAGCGGGCCCGCAGCAGCCCGTGCTCACGGTCGTCGCGGATCTCGATGTCACTCATGGGCTCTCTCCTGCGTCGTGGGCGGACCGGGTCTCATCCTGCGGGTACCGCGTGCGGGCCGCGTGTCACGTCCCCGCCGGGGATCGGCTCCGAGGCATCGGCGCCGAGCGCCGCGATCCGGTTGTCCCGGTCGACGTGCACGATCCTCGGCCGCAGGGCACGCGCCTCGGCGTCCTCGATCTGACAGTAACCGATGATGATCACGAGGTCGCCCGGGTGCACGAGGTGGGCTGCCGCCCCGTTGATCCCGATGACACCGGACCCGCGCTCGCCCTCGATGACGTACGTCTCCAGGCGGGCCCCGTTGTCGATGTCGACGATGTGCACGAGCTCGCCGGGCAGCAGATCGGCGGCGTCGAGCAGGTCGGCGTCGATGGTGACGGAGCCGACGTAGTGCAGGTCGGCGTGGGTGACGGTGGCGCGGTGGATCTTGGACTTGAGCATGGTGCGCAGCATGGAGGCACTCCTCAACTTCGGCTCCCTGCCCGCGGCCTGCGGGTCAAGGGCTGGTGAGCGAGTTTACAGCGGTGCGGCGGAGCGCCCGGTGGGCACCAGGTTCGACGCCGATGCCTTGATGAGGTCGAGGGCCTGCGCCACCACCGGGTGCCGCGCGCCGCCCTTGCGGGTGGCGGCGAGGATGCGGCGGGCGGGGGCGGGTTCGCCGGACAGGGGGATGCGGGCGACGGGCCATTCGGTGTCGATGCGGGCGAGGCGCGGCACCAGGATCACGCCCAGGCCGTGCGCCACCATCGCCGTACCGGTGTCCCACTCGTCGCACTGGTGACCCATGTCGGGCATGAACCCGGCGGCCATGCAGGCCGTGACCAGCAGGTCGTGGTACGTGGTGCCCGGTGTGCCCACGATCCACGTCTCGCGGGCGGCGTCCGCGAGGACCACCCGCTCGCGCGCCGCCAGCGGATGGTCGGCCGGGACGACCAGGTCGAGCGGGTCGTCGAGGAGCGGCTGCTGTTCGAAGCGCTCGTCGGTCAGGGGTGGCGAGTCGGCCGTCACGACGACCAGGCCGAGGTCGGCCTCGCCCGTGAGCAGCAGCTCGAAGCAGCGCGCCGGCTCCGCCTCCACCAGGCGGACCCCGAGCTGGGGGTGGCGCTCGTGCAGGGTCGCGGCGGTGGACGGCAGCAGATGCGTGGCGGCCGTGGAGAACCCGCAGAGCGTGAACGAGCCGGTCTGTACGTCGGCCATCGCGGCGAGGTCACTGCGCGCCCGCTCCCACTGCGCCTCCAGGACGGCCGCGTGCTGGAGCAGCGTACGGGCGGCGGCGGTCAGCTTGATGCCGCGGCCCGCGGGCTCGATGAGCACCACGCCGACCTGCTCGGCGAGCTGCCTCAGCTGGTACGAGACCGTGGACGGCTTGAGCCCCGTGGCCTCGGCGGCCGCGGTCACTCCGCCGTGCGCCTCGACCAGCTGCAGCACCTTGAGCTTGGGATCGATCATCCAACTATCCTGCACGGTCACATGCAAGATCGTGTAATTGTGTCGATGAGTTACGCCTGGCACTCTTCCCGGGTGCTGTCCAAGAGTCCTTTCCCGCGCCGGAATCGGATCGTCCCGACGGGAATGCGCGACCTGTTCGCCATGGTCTGGGCCGTCCGCTTTCTCGCCTGGGCCACGGCGGGCCTGTTTCTCGCCGTCGTTCCCGCTGTCCTGATCGTCTCGGGGCAGAGCGGCCCTGCCGTCGTCTGCGGTGTTCCGCTGTCCGTTCTCGTCTGCTCGACGCTCGCGCAGCCGCTGGCCGCCGAACTCGGCAGCCGCTGCGCGCAGTTCGCCGGTCTCACCGCCTTGCTGGTGAGCCTTTCCGCGCTGTCGCTGACGGTGGGAACGTCGACCTGGGCGACTCTGGGCGCCGCCGTGTTCGCCGGACTCGGGCACGGGCTCGGCCGCGCCGGAGCGAGCGCCGCCCTCGGTGTGCACACACCTGCCGCCACCTGTCTGGGCCTCGGCCTGCCGGTCCTCGCCACGGCGCTGCTCGCGCCCGCGAGCTCCGCGGCGACCACCACGACCGTGGTGGCCTCGGTGGTCGCGCTCCTCGTCTTCCCAGCGTCCGGTCTCGTCCTGGAGGCCGGTCGCACCGCACGCCGGCCGGGGCAGCACCTCCCCCACCCCCTCGTCCACTGGATCGACCCGAAGCCCCTGTGTGGGCGTCCCACCCGCAGTACCGCGCAATTCTGAGGAGTAGTACGTGCCAGCCGCGCACACCGTTTCCGAGCCTTCCGACACCACGGCGGGCCCGGCCGACGAGACATTGGTGACCGACCCCAAGGTGACCAGGAGAGCCGTCGGCGCCGCGGCCATCGGAAACATCACCGAGTGGTTCGACTTCGGCGTCTTCGCCAATCTGACCCCGGTGCTCACCGCGGTGTTCTTCACCGGCGCGAGCCAGACCGTCGGCACGATCGGCACCCTCGGCCTGTTCGCGGTCGCCTTCCTGGTGCGCCCCATCGGCGGCATGTTCTTCGGCCCGCTCGGCGACCGCATCGGCCGCACCAAGGTGCTGTCGATCACAGTCGTCATGATGGCCATCGGCACGTTCGTGATCGCGTTCATCCCCGGCTACGAGACGTGGGGCCCCGCCGCCCCGCTGCTGATGCTGCTCGCCCGCCTCGTGCAGGGCTTCTCGACCGGTGGCGAGTACGGCGGCGCGATGACGTTCATCGCCGAGTACGCCCCCGACAAGAAGCGCGGATTCCTCGGCAGCTGGCTGGAGTTCGGCACCCTGACCGGCTATCTCCTCGGCGGCGTCGCGGGCCTTGTCATCCAGCTGCCGGGCGTCATGTCGCACGAGGACCTGCTGTCCTGGGGCTGGCGCATCCCGTTCCTGATCTCCGGCCCCATCGGCATCGTCGGGCTCTACCTCCGCCTGAAGCTGGAGGACACCCCCGCGTTCAAGGCCGCCCTGGCCAAGCAGGAGCACCGTGAGGACAACCAGACCCTCAAGGAGATCCGCCGGGTCTTCACCGACCACTGGCGCCCGATGCTGATCTGCATGGGCCTCGTGCTCGTCTTCAACGTCACCAACTACATGCTCACGACGTACATGCTGGAGTACATCGACAAGTTCGCCCCGTCGGTGAGCACCACCTGGGCGCAGCTGTTGGAGATCTCGGTCCTCGCCGTCGGCATGCTGCTCATCACCTTCGTCGGCCGGCTCTCGGACCGCATCGGGCGCAAGCCGGTGCTGTACTTCGGTTGCGGCATGCTGATCGTGCTCGGTGTTCCTTCCGTGCTGCTGATTCAGCAGAACACCCTGACGTCGGTCTTCTTCGGCCTCGTGCTGATGTCGCTGATGCTGCTCTGCTTCAACAGCACCATCCCCTCCACGCTCCCGGCGCTGTTCCCGACGGACATCCGCTACGGCGGTCTGTCGATCGCGTTCAACATCTCGGTCTCGCTGTTCGGCGGCACGACCGCCGTCGTCAACGCCCTGCTGGTGCAGGCGACAGGCGATGTCAACGTGCCCGGCTACTACCTGATGGCGGCGGGCGCGATCGGCGCCGTGGCCGCCTACTTCGCGGCGGAGTCCGCAGGACGGCCGCTGCCGGGTTCGGCCCCGGCGGTGGAGGCCCGCGCCTGATCCGTCGTCCCACCACCCCGGTCACACCTGTTGGTTTTTGTGTGACCGGGGTTTTGGCGTTGTCCGGATGATGTCGCGGGGCTGTCACAGCGAATCAATTGCGCGCAGATCCGTGCCTACGGTGTCGGTGCAGTGGACAGCGATCCCCCCACACACAGAAACGGACAGCAGTGACTCGCCACACCACATCCCGCCGCATGCTCCTGGGCGTCACCGGTTCAGCCTTCCTCGCGGCGGCGTGTTCACCGTTCTCGAACGACCCCAAGCCCGCCGGCGCGAAGAGTTCGCCGTCGAAGTCGGCCTCGGAATCGGTCGAGGGGAAGGCCGCCGCGGGCAAGCTCCCGGGCGGCGCGCCCGATGGCGCCCTCGGCGTGAACTTCAATGAAGACCCCGCGGGCCTCGGCGCCCCCCAGCTGAAGGCGCTCTCGGCCACCTGGGTGCGCGGTTTCGTCCCGATGACGCCGGGCGACCTCGACGGGGACGTCACGCAGCAACGCGCCGTCAAGGCGCTCCTGGCCGCGCACGGTGACGGCCGCAAGACGATCCTCTCGCTCAAGTTCCCCTATCTTCTGGGGCCCACGAAGGGTCCGCTCCCCGCGCCGGGCAGCCCCGAACTGAAGGATCTGCTGGCCCTCGTGGACCGGGTGCTGGCCGCCGTGCTCGGCAAGGTCGACATCCTCACGATCGGCAACGAGCCCTTCCTGGAGACGCTGAAGGAAGAGCGCAACGAGACCCTCAACGTCTTCTACGAGGCGTTGGCCCGGCACGTCATCGCGTACCGCAAGCAGCACGGCGGCGCGGGCTCCGGCACCAGCCTCTACATGGGCGCGCTCAACAATCTCGACGACCCGGCGGCCCGCACGCCCGCGACCGAGCGGTGGCTGCGGTTCGTCAACAAGACGCCCGAGATCGACGGCGTCGACATCCACCCGCATGTCACGTCGCTGCAGAACGCGGCCAAGTACATCAACTACGTCGTGCCCACCCTGCGTTCGGACCAGAGGTTCCTCGCCACGGAGTTCTCCCTGGTGGAGTTCTGGAAGGGCCACATGCACGACCTGGTGTCCCCGACGTTCGCCAAGCGCTACCACCTGGACTCGCAACAGCAGGTCTGGCAGGTGATCGGGGACGCCATCGAGCAGCCGTTCACGCAGCAGAAGTGGAACGACTTCGTCTCCATGACCCAGTGGTTCGACAGCAGCAGGAACTACCTCACCGAGCAGATGAAGGCGTTCCGCGACACAGGGAAACTGGCGGTGGCGACCTACGGGGGCCTGCAGATCGAGTCGATGGCCTCAGGTTGGGACGGCGACAAGATGCCGTGGATCCTCAACCCTCTGTACGCCAACCGCACCGTGCGGCGGGGCGAGGGCGGCACCCTCGGCCGCAATGTGTCGTTCGAGCAGTTCCGCGCGCTGCAGAAGACCGGCTGAGCCCGGCCGGTCAGCACGCGGCGGTGGGGGCGTGGCGCGCTTCGTTGCCGACCACCGTGTTGCGCAGCGTTCCCAGCCGCTCCACCTCGACCTCCACGACGTCGCCGGGGTGCAGCAGCCACGGCGGCGTGCGCGCGTAGCCGACGCCGGAAGGGGTGCCGGTGGCCAGCAGGTCGCCGGGGCGAAGGGTGAAGGTGCGGGAGATGTGGGCGAGCGTGTCCCCCACCCCGTACACCATCTCGTCGGTCCCGCCGTCCTGGACGACCGTGCCGTTGACCCGGGTCACGACGCGCAACCCGGCCCGCAGGTCGCCGACTTCGGCCGCGGGGACCAGGGGGCCGAGCGGCCCCGAGCGGTCGGCGTTCTTGCCTAGGATCCACTGCGAGGTGAGCTTCTGGGCGCGGCGCGCGGTGAGATCGTTGAACGTCGAGTAGCCGACGACCGCGGCCAGCGCCTCCTCGGGGGTGGCGTCCACGAGCGGCGCCCCGACCCAGGCGACCACTTCGCCCTCCCAGTCCAGACCGTCCTCGCCGGACGGCACGGGGACCTCGGCGCCGTCGACGGTGAGCGACTGCGCCCACCGTGCGAACAGCGTGGGGTACGAGGGCAGTTCAGTGTCGCGGAAGGTGCCCTCCGCCACGTGCTTCAGGTAATTGAGGCCCACGCAGATGACGCGGGCGTCGGGCCGCACCGGGGGTACGAACGTCACGGACGAGGCATCGAGTACGGACCCCTCGGCGCCCCTCGCGAGATGGCCGGACGGGTCGGACCAGAACTCGTCCAGAGACGCAAGGACCGTGATCTCCCGTCCGTCGTCGGCGAGTTGAGCCATTTCTGTAGCGCTGCCGGCTCGCCGGATCCCCACGATGCGCATGCACTGCTCCCAGTCCGGAGGGTCCTCCGAGCCCGCCCGCCAAAGGTTCAATCCCTTTAAAGGTTCGGAGGTTTGTGCTTCGATGGCGACTATGCCTGACGAACCAGCGGCCCGTCAAGCGGTCCTCGGCGGCCTCGGCTCCGCGCCCCGCCGCACGCGCGCCGAGCAGCTCGCCGCCGACCTCGACGCCCGGATCCGCTCACTTGGCCTGTCGGCAGGGGACCCGGTGGGCACCCTCGACTCCCTGCGGGAGGAGACGGGTTACGCGTATTCGACGGTCAGCGAGGCCGTGCGGGTCCTGCGCGACCGTGGTGTGCTCCAGATCCGGCCCGGCCGGGGCGGCGGCCTCTTCGTGGCCGCCCGCGGCCCGGTGGTGCGGCTCCGCCACACGCTGCTCGACGTACGGGACGAGCCGGAAACGGTCGCCGACGCCATCGAACTCCGCGACCACCTGGAGGAGTTGGTGGACATCGGCGCCGCCCGCTGCCGCACGGACGCGGACGTCACCGAGCTGCGCGCGCTGCTGGACGGGCTGCGTGCGGCGCCGGACTGGGACGGCTTCATGCGGTCCAACTGGGCGTTGCACGAACGGATCGCGGCGATCTGCCCCAACCGCATGGCCGCCGCCGTCTACACCGGGACGCTCGGCCACCTCAACTCCTCCGCCTCCTCCCGGCTCGACGAGGACACGGACGCCTCGCAGCGCTACCGGGCGGAGCGGTGCCGGGCGCACGAGGACCTCGTCGAGGCGATCGCCGTGGGCGACGAGGCCGCCGTGCGCGCCGCCGTGACCCTGCACAACACGACCGCGTAGCAGCCCGACCGGGAGGGACACCGCATGCCGTCCGCCGAGTACCGCGACCACCTCTTCCCGCCGGGTCACCCGCGCATCCAGGCGCTCAAGGGCCTCTACCCGTACGCCTATCGGGAGTTCGCGCGGGCCGAGGGCACCTTCACGGGTGAGCTGATCCGGGGCTGGCGTCCGCTCTACAAGAACGCTTTCACGGGCATCACCGAGGACGGCGCGGTACGCCAGGGGATCCACCCCCTGGAACCGGCGAAGCCCGGTGAGGAGGCACCCGTCGCCGAAATGACCCCCAGGGCACGGGAGTTGCTCGATCTGCTCGACCCGAAGAGCCGGGACCGGATCCGCCACCCGGTGGACGCCGTGGAGTGGCAGACGTGGTCCAACCCGGAGTTCCTTCAGTTCGACACCGGTCTGCGGCTCGAATTCCAGCCACCGGAGGTACGCGACGCGGCGCTCGCCCTCATACGGGCGTCCCTGAGCCCGGAGGGGTACGAGGAGGTCCGCACGATGATGCGGATCAACGGCTTCCTCGGGGAGGTCGTGGGCCTGGAGAACATCCTGGGCGAGTTCAGCTACAACTTCGCCCTGTACGGCACGCCGGACGAGCGCGCGCCGTGGGGCTGGCAATTGTTCGGCCATCACTGTGCGGTCAACTACCTTGTCGTGGAGGGGCGTTCGACGATCGGCCCGGCCTTCCTCGGAGCGGAGCCGAACCTGATCGACGCCGGCCCGCACGCCGGGGCGAACGCCTTCACCGAACGGATCGCGCTGGGCCGGCGGATCATGGCGGCACTCACCCCTGGGCAGCGCGCCGCGGCGACCGTGTACGAGCGGATGGTCGATCCGGCGATGCCCGAGGGCCGCGTGCACCCCGGCGACGAGCGGCACCTCGCGGGCGCCTTCCAGGACAACCGGGTGATCCCCTTCGAGGGCGTCCGCGCAAGTGACATGCCGGACGCGGCACGGGAGTTCGTGTGGGCGACCGTGGAAGAGTTCTACAAGCTGCTCCCCTCGGGGCCGCGCGCCGCCCGGATGCGGGAGGTTCGCGCACACCTCGACGACACGTGGTTCTGCTGGATCGGCGGACACGGACCGGCCGACGTCTTCTACTACCGCGTCCAGTCCCCCGTGGTCATCGCCGAACTCGACCACCACTGCGGGGTGTTCCTCGACCACGACTCCCCCAAGCCGTTCCACGTGCACACCGTGCTGCGTACGCCGCACGGCAATGACTACGGACGCAGCTGGGTGCGACAGTGGCAACTGGGGCGTCACCGGTGACCGAGGAGGACGCACGATGAGGGCCGGGATCAGGCAGCAGGCGGGACCGCGGATCGAGGTCGTGGGCGGCGGCATCGGGGGCATGGCGGCCGCCGCCTTCCTCCACCGCGCCGGACTGGCCGTGACCGTCCACGAGCAGGCGTCCGCGCTCACCGAGGTCGGAGCGGGCCTGGTGCTCGCACCCAACGCGGTGCGGCCGCTGCGCGCGATGGGCGTGATCGACTCCGCGCTGCGCCGGGCCGTGCCGCTCGACTGGGGCTGGGAGTTCCGCCGCTGGCAGGACGGCACGGTGCTGTCCGCCGAACGCCTCGACGGGGTGTGCGAGCGCCTCTACGGCGAGCGCACGTACACGGCGCACCGCGCCCACGTGCTCGACGCGCTCAGGTCGGCGGTGCCGGACGAGGCGGTGCGACTCGGCGCGCGCTGCACGGCCGTCGAGCCGCACGCCGACGGGGTGCGCCTGACCTTCGCCGACGGGTCCCGCACGGACGCCGACCTGGTCATCGGTGCGGACGGCATGCACTCGCTCGTCCGCGCGACGGTCGCCGCGCCGGAACGCCCCACCTTCGCGGGCCTGTGCGCCTTCCGCACGGTGGTACCCGCCGAGGCGGCACCCGCGTTCGCACTGCGCCGCGCGCAGACGCTGTGGCTCGGCCC
Organism: Streptomyces sp. NPDC002790; assembly: GCF_040295505.1. Taxonomy (NCBI): domain Bacteria; kingdom Bacillati; phylum Actinomycetota; class Actinomycetes; order Kitasatosporales; family Streptomycetaceae; genus Streptomyces; species Streptomyces sp. NPDC002790. The sequence continues at coordinate 225,984 of NZ_JBEOVM010000002.1, forward strand.
GGGCCATCACTTCGTGCACTATCCGATCTCCGGCGGCGCGGGCGTGAACGTGGCGGCTTTCGCCCCGTCGACGGACGAGACCGCGGAGTCGTGGAGCGCGACGGCCACGATCGAGGAGTTCCACGCGGAGTTCGCCGACTGGGACGACCGGGTGACCGCGCTCATCAAGTCCGGCGCCATCCCCGGCCGTTGGGCCCTCTACGACCGCCCGCCGCTGCCCTCGTGGACCCTGGGCCGCATGACCCTGCTCGGCGACGCCGCGCATCCCATGTTCCCGTTCTACGGCCAGGGGGCGGCGCAGGCGCTGGAGGACGCGGCGGTCCTGGCCCGCTGCCTCACCGCCACCCCGGACGCCCCGGACGAGGCCCTCGCCCGCTACGAGTCGCGGCGCATCCCGCGCACCACCCGCCTCCAACAGGTGAGCCACGCCCGCGCCGAGGCCAACCACCTCCCGGACGGCCCGGAACAGCGGGCACGGGATGCGGCGCTCGGGGACGCGGATCCGTTGCTGCGCAGTGGGTGGATCTACGGCTACGACGCGTCGGCCGCACCCGCCTGACCTGCACCGTTTACCCGTCTACACCGATTGCCGTAGGCCCCTGGCCCCGATCCCAGGGTTTTCCCCGTGGTCCAGGGGTCCGGCCGGGTCCATCGTGGAGACACGAAAGCACACGGGGGCTTTCGACACGGGGGATCCGACGGGGGAACAACGGGGAACCCACGGGGGACAACGGGGGACGGGGGGTGCCCAGTTCGGGCACCCCCACTGTCTGTGCGCCTCAGAAAAACGTCAGGGGTGCGCCCGACTCACTGAGCAGGCGCACGAGTTGGGCCCGCCTTCGCACCCCGTCCAGCTTTCGGTAGATGTTGCCGAGGTGGAACTCGACCGTCTTGACGCTGAGGAAGAGCTGTTCCGCCGCTTCGTGGTTGGTGACTCCTCGGCCGACCGCCAAGGCCACGCGGAGTTCCTGTGGGGTCAGGCCGTCCAGGGGCGTGGGGCCCGAGTCGACGCGGTCACCGCCCGCGGCATGCAGTTCGGCGGCGGCGCGGCCCGCCCAGGCGCTCGCGCCGAGACGTTCGAAGGCGGCGAGGGCGCGCTGCAAGCGGCGCCGGGCCTCGCTGCGACGGCCGAGGCGGCGCAGCAGCTCGCCGCACGCGAAGTCGGTGCGACCCCGCTCGAAGGGGGCCTGGATGTCGGCGAGTTCGGCGATGGCTCGATCCATGTGCCGCTCTACGTAGGTCGGTTCGAGCATGCCGCGGCAGCGGGCGGCCGCCGCGGCGGTGATGGGGCGCCTGCCGCGGCCCGCCTCGTGGTCCAGGACGCGCAGCACCTCGTACGCCTCGTCGGTGCGGTGCAGATGGACGTAGGCCTCGGCGAGGTCGGCGGCCCAGGGGAGGTAGAGGCCGTCGCCGCGGCCGTTGGCGAGGGAGAAGGCGCGTACCTCCTCCAGGTGGGCCGCCGCCTCTTCGTAGTGGCCCAGGCCGAGTTCGAGGAGGCCGAGGGCGCCACGCGCGCGTGCCGCGTCCATGGGGAGTTCGGCGGCCGCGGCCAGGGAGCGGCACTGCTCCTCGTGGCTGCGGCAGTCCGATTCCCTTCCCAGGACCGCTTCCGTACGGGCCTGGGCGGCGAGTGCGCGGCACACCTCGATGACCCGTCCCGTGTCCTCGCCGAGGCGGGCGGATTCGTCGGCGTGGGCGAGCGAGGCGTTCCACTCGCCGCGCCAGAACTCGACGACGGAGAGGGTGCCGAGGAGGTGGGCGAGGAGGCCGACCGTGCTGGAGGAGCGGGCGGCGTGCACCGCGCGGTCGAGGAGCGCGTGGCCCTGGTCGAGTTCTTCGGTGGCCAGGTAGCACAGGCCCCCGACGCCCGACACCGGGTAGGGGAACGACAAGTCCGGTACGGCCAGCGGCTTTTCGAGGTCGTGGAGCAGGGCGCGACCGTCCTCCGCGTTGCCGCCGAGGAGTTCGACCAGCGCGTGCAGGAGGCGCACCGGCAGGGCCGCCGCCGGGTCGCCGAAGGCGTCCGCGAGCTGCATCGACTCGGCGGAGGTGGCGCGGGCCGCCGTGAGGTCGCCGATGGCGAGTTCGGTGAGGGTGATGCCGCCGAGCATGACGGCGGCGAGCACGGGGTCGACGCGGCGGGCCTGGTCGACGGCGGAGCGCAGCTGCTCGCGTGCGCGGGCGGGGCGGCCGCGCTGGATGTCCACGTAGCAGCGCAGTTGGCGCAGGTCCAGGCGGGTGCGTTCGTGTGCGGCGTGGTCGAGGGCGCGGTCCAGGAGGCCGGCGGCCTCGTCGAGGGAGCCGGCGGCCTGGGCGGCGCGGGCGGCGGCGAGCAGGCGGCGCGCCTTGCCCTCGTCGTCGGGGGTGAAGCGGGCGGCGTGGGCGTACAGGCGGGCGGCGAGCGGGAAGGTGAGGCTGGCGGGGCCGCCGGAGGCCGCCTTCGCGAGTGCGGCGGCGACGTCCTCGTCGGGGTCGGCGCCCGATTCGGACAGGTGCCAGGCGTAGCGTTCGAGTGCGGCGGGGGCGCGGGCGCCCTGGAGGGCACGGGCGACGGTGCGGTGGGCGCGCCAGCGGCGGACGGCGGTCGCGCCGTGGTAGACGCCGGAGCGGACGAGCGGGTGGCGGAAGACGTACGCGCCTTCCTCGACGGTCATCAGGCCGGCCCGCTCGGCCGGTTCGAGGTCCGCGTAGGTCAACTCGTGGGCGCGCAGCACCCGTTCGGTTCCGGCGAGGGGGCGGGGGCCGAGGACCGCGAGCAGCAGCATGGCGTCCCGGGTGGGGTCGGGGAGCCGGGTGATGGCGCTGTGGAAGGTGCGGGCGAGGATGTCGCCGATGGGCAGCGGGGCGCCGCTGTCGGGGCGGTGGCCGCCGTGGGCGAGCAGGGCGGGGAGTTCGACGAGCGCGAGGGGGTTGCCGCGGGCTTCGGACAGGAGCCACTGGATGTCGTGCGGCGGCAGCGGCTGGGCGGCCTCCTCGGCGACGAGTTCGCGCGCCGCGCCGGCGTCGAGACCCTGGAGGCTGAGGGACTCCACGGGTGCGAGGCGGGACGCGGTCTCGTCGTTGTCGCGGGTGCCGAAGAGGGCGACCACGCCCTCGCGGCCCAGGCGGCGGGTCGCGAAGGCGAGGGCGTCCAGGGAGTACGGGTCGAGCCACTGGGCGTCGTCGACGACGACCAGGACAGGGCCGGACTCGCTGATCGCGCCCAGCAGGCTGAGTGTTCCTGCGGCGACAGCGAAACGGTCCTGGGCGATGGCCGGGCCGAGGGCGAGGGCGCCGGTGAGAGCGGCGGCCTGCCGTTCCGGGATGCGGCCGAGGTGGTCGGTGACGGGGCGGAACAGGTCCGCGAGGCCCACGTACGGGAGTTCGTGCTCCGCCTCGATGCCCTGTGTGTGCAGTCGTGTGAGGTCGCGGGCGACGGATTCGGCGTAGCCGAGCAGGCTGGTCTTTCCGATGCCTGCCTCGCCGCGGACGACCAGGGCGGCGCTGTGTCCTGTGCGGGCGCCGTCGACGAGGTCCGCGAGCCGTGCGCATTCCGCTGTGCGACCCACCAGCATGCGGTCAGGGTAACCCGGGGTCACGTTGCGGTGGGAGTGGTCAACTGGCCGTTGCGGCGCGGGACTTGCCTGTTTCGCTGGACCGGTCCTACGCCTCGGGGCTCCGGCCCGGACCCCGCTGCTCAATCGCCGCAGGGGCTTAACAGGCCCACCCGCTTGATGGTGCCGCGCCGCCGCGGGCAAGGCGGCGGCGCGTGCTCATGAGGGTGGCCCTTACGCCGCCTCGGCGATCTCGGTTGCGCCGAACTGTGTTCGGTACAGCTCCGCGTAGCGGCCGCCCCGCGTCACCAGTTCCTCGTGCGTGCCGCGCTCCACCACTTGCCCCTCCTCCACCACGAGGATCTGGTCGGCCGAGCGGATCGTTGACAGGCGGTGGGCGATGACGACCGCCGTGCGGCCTTCGAGCGCCTCGGCGAGGGCCTCCTGGACCGCCGCCTCGGACGTGTTGTCGAGGTGCGCGGTGGCCTCGTCGAGGATCACGACGCGCTGGCGGGCGAGGAGCAGCCGGGCGATGGTCATGCGCTGGCGTTCGCCGCCTGAGAGCCGGTAGCCGCGCTCGCCGACGACCGTGTCGAGGCCGTCCGGCAGGTCACGGACGAGCGCGTCGAGGCGGGCGCGGGTCAGCACGTCCCACAGGTCGGCCTCGCTCGCCTCGGGGCGGGCGAGGAGCAGGTTCGCGCGGATGCTGTCGTGGAAGAGGTGACCGTCCTGCGTGACCATGCCGAGCGTGGCGCGCAGCGAGACCGCGCTGGCGTCGCGTACGTCGAGGCCGCCGATGCGGACGGCCCCGCCATCGGTGTCGTAGAGCCGCGGCAGCAGCGACGCGATGGTCGACTTGCCGGCTCCGGACGAGCCGACGAGCGCCACCGTCTGACCGGGTTCGGCCCGGAAGGAGACTCCGTGCAGCACCTCGGCGCCACCACGCGTGTCGAGGGAGGCGACCTCTTCGAGGGAGGCCAGCGACACCTTGTCGGCCGACGGGTAGCCGAAGCGTACGTCGTCGAACTCGACGGCGACCGGGCCCTCCGGGATCTCCTCGGCGTCGGGCTTCTCGTCGATGAGCGGCTTGAGGTCGAGCACCTCGAAGACCCGCTCGAAGCTGACGAGGGCGCTCATGACCTCGACGCGGGCTCCGGCGAGCGAGGTGAGCGGCGCGTACAGGCGGGTCAGCAGCAGCGCAAGGGAGACGACCGCGCCCGCCTTCAGGGTGCCGGTCAGCGCGAAGTACCCGCCGAGGCCGTACACCAGCGCGAGCGCGAGGGCCGAGACGAGGGTGAGCGCGGTGATGAACGCCGACTGCGCCATAGCGGTGCGGACGCCGATGTCACGCACCCGGCGCGCACGCTCCGCGAACTCGGCCGACTCGTCGCCGGGCCGCCCGAACAACTTGATCAGCGTGGCGCCCGGCGCGGAGAACCGCTCGGTCATCCGCGTCCCCATGGCCGCGTTGTGCGCGGCGGCCTCCCGCTGGAGGCGGGCCATGCGGGAGCCCATGCGGCGCGCGGGGAGCACGAAGACCGGCAGGAGCAGCAGCGCGAGCAGCGTGATCTGCCAGGACAGCGTCAGCATGACGGCCAGGGTCAGGATCAGCGTGACCACGTTCCCGACCACGCCCGAGAGCGTGTTGCTGAAGGCGCGCTGCGCGCCGATCACGTCGTTGTTGAGGCGGCTGACCAGGGCTCCGGTGCGGGTTCTGGTGAAGAAGGCGACGGGCATGCGCTGTACGTGGTCGAAGACGGCCGTCCGCAGGTCGAGGATGAGGCTCTCGCCGAGGTTGGCGGAGAGCCAGCGGGCCACAAGACCGATCCCGGCCTCAGCGAGCGCGATGACCGCGATGAGGAGGGCGAGGCGGATGACGTGGCCCTCGTCGTGGCCGCCGACGATCGCGTTGACGACCGTGCCCGCGAGCATCGGTGTCGCCACGGCGAGCAGAGCGGTCAGGATGCTCAGGAACACGAACTGGATGATGCGGCGCCGGTGCGGCCGGGCGAAGACGGCGATCCTGCGAAGGGTCGCGCGGGCGAAGGGGCGGCCTTTCGGGCCGCCGTCCTGGGCATTCATGACGCTGTGCAGCTGCGTCCAGGCTGTGGTCTCCATGCTCATGCCGAAGACGTTATGACCTCAACCAATCTTGAGGTCAAGAACGATCAGGATTCCACTGCGGTCAAGCGCGCAACAGGCGCAACACCCGCCCCAGTTGCTCGGTGTAGTCCCGCTGGAAGTCCGGATGCGTGGGGTCGCCGCCGAAGATGCGGCGCACCGTGTCCGGCATCAGGTGCGGGGCCATGACCAGCACCTGGGACAGCAGCATGACCATGGCCGGGCTGATCGTGTCGTCCAACTCGCCTTCGGCCTGCCTGCGCTCGATGTCGGCGAGGTCCTCCGTCGCGAGTTCGGGCACGTCCGGCCGTCCCGTCAGCTCCGACCACGCCTCCAGGCGTACGCCACGAGGGTCCGCGAAGTTGTTGCGCAGGTAGCGCAGGACGAGCTCGTCGTACGGGAGCTCGGGGTCCTGCAGCTCGGCCTCGCTCTTCAGCCACTCGCGGCCCAGCTCGGCATAGATCCCACTCTTGCCGCCGAAGTAGTAGTTGATCAGCTGCTTGTTGACGCCCGCGCGATCGGCGATCTCCTGCACCCGGGCCCCGGCGTAGCCCTTCTCGGCGAAGACGTCCTTCGCGGACTCCAGCAGTCGGGTCCGGGAGTCGCCGGATGCGGAGGCCGTGGCACTGGCGGCCCTGCGGCGGGCGGGCGGATTCATGGGAGCCAGGGTATCGCCGCAGGCCACCGCGTCAATCAACCGGATGGTTGACAGATTCATCCAGGTGGTTGAATCTAAGATCCGCGCTTCCGGCCCGGCGTCCTCACGTCAACCGGGATCCGCACCTTCCCGCCGGGATCCGCACCTCGAAACGGAGACAACCTTGATTCTGATCACCGGAGCCACCGGCACCGTGGGCCGCCCCCTCGTGGCGGAGCTCGCCGCCGGCGGCCACCCCGTCCGCGCCCTCACCCGCACACCGCACACCGCCCGCTTCCCGGCGGGTGTCGAACCCTGCGACAGCGCCCGCCCCGAACTGGACGGTGTCACGGCCCTGTTCGCGAACCCGGCAGCCCTGTGGCACGGCGAGCGGCCCCTGCTCGACGCCGCGAAGGCGGCCGGGGTGACACGGATCGTCACCCTGTCCTCCTCGTCCGTCCTGTCCGGTGACAGCCGGCACGCCGTGGCCAATCGCCACCGCGAGCTCGAAGCCGCCGCCGAGTCCGTCGCCCCCGAGTTCGTCCATCTGCGGCCCGACGCCTTCGCCGCCAACGCCCGGCAGTGGATCGGCCAGATCAGGTCCGGCGACACCGTCGCGGGTCCGTACGCCGGGGCCGTCACCGCTCCCGTCCACGAGGACGACATCGCCGCCGTCGCCGCCCGCGCCCTGACAGGAGCGATTCCGTCCGGCGAGGCGCCGATGCTGACCGGGCCCCAGGCGCTGAGCTTCACGGAACAGGTCCGCATCCTCGGTGCGGTTCTCGGGCGCCCGCTGCGCTACGAGGAGATCTCCCACTCGGCCGCCCGTGACGCCATGCTGTCCAGCCCCTGGATGACCGAGGAGATGGCCGACTCCCTGCTGCGCTACTTCGCGTCGTGCGTGGAGAACCCGACCCCGGTCTCCCCGGACCTTGAGCGCGTCCTGGGGCGCCGCGGCCTGACCTTCGAGCACTGGGCGGCGCAGCGCGTGGGCGAGTTCCGCTAGAGCGGGCCACCGTCGGCGCCCCGAGAGTCCGAACCCCAGGCCGACACCCCCGTCGTACCTCTTGACCCTCGCGTAACCGGAACGTAACTTCGCTTCAATTCTTGTGCCCATTACACGAGTTGTGGGCCCCGCACGATCGGGAAGCGAAGGCATGCCGGAGCTGCGCAGACGTACCCTGCTGTCCGCCATCGGTGTCACCGCCGCCGCGGGCGCCGCCACCACCAGCCAGAGCGCCACCGCATACGCCGCCGCGACGGCCCCCGCCGCACCGCACAAGGCGTACGAGGCCAAGGTCCAGAGCCTCCTCGCACGTATGACTCTCGAAGAGAAGCTGGGCCAGCTGCAGCAGCTCCCCTGGTCCTACGACCTCAATCCGGGCTCCGGCACCACCAAGGCGGTCGAGGACGCGGCGCGGGCCGGGCGGGTCGGTTCGGTGTTCAGCATCTTCGGCGCGAAGACCACCAACGAGCTGCAGCACATCGCCGTCGACGAGTCCCGGCTCGGCATCCCGCTGCTGCTCGGCCTCGATGTCATCCACGGCTTCTGGACCAACTTCCCGATCCCGCTCGCCCAGGCGTCCAGCTTCGACCCGGACGTGGCCCGCTCGGACGCCGAGGTGTCGGCCAAGGAGGCCCGTTCCAACGGTGTGCACTGGACGTTCGCGCCGATGATGGACGTCACGCACGAGCCGCGCTGGGGCCGCATCGCCGAGGGCACCGGCGAGGACCCGTATCTGACGGCGCGGTTCGCGGCGGCCAAGGTGAAGGGGTACCAGGGTTCGGGCTACGGCTCCAAGGACACCGTCGCCGCGTGCGCGAAGCACTTCGTGGCGTACGGCGGGGCGGAAGGCGGCCGGGACTACAACACGGTCGACGTGTCCGAGTCGCGTCTGCGCAACCTCTATCTCCCGCCGTTCAAGGCGGCGTTGGACGCGGGCGTCGCCACGGTGATGGCCTCCTTCAACACCATCAGCGGCGTCCCGGCGCACGGCAACGCGCACACGCTCACCGACATCCTCAAGAAGGAGTGGGGGTTCGAGGGTCTCGTCGTCAGCGACTACACGGGCGTTCAGGAGCTGATCGCGCACGGCTTCGCCGAGGACGGCGCGGACGCGGCCAGGCTCGCCCTCAACGCCGGTGTCGACATGGAGATGACCAGCACCAACCTCCTCACCAACGGCAAAAAGCTGGTGCGTTCCGGGAAGATCAAGGAGCGCCGGATCGACGACGCGGTGGCCCGCGTGCTCCGCCTCAAGTACGAGCTCGGCCTGTTCGACGACCCGTACGTGGAGGAGTCCAAGGCGATCGACGAACCGTCGGCGGACGCCCGCAAGGCGGCGCGCACGGCGGCGTCCCGCTCGATGGTCCTGCTGAAGAACGAGCGGGCCGCGCTCCCGCTGAAGAAGTCGCTCACGTCCCTCGCCGTCGTCGGGCCGTTCGGCGACTCCTCGGATCTGCTGGGTACGTGGGTGGTGCCCGCGTCGGCCGAGAAGTTCCCCTCGGTGAAGGTGCTCGACGCGGTGAAGAAGGCCGCGCCGGACGCCAAGGTCACCTACGCGCGCGGGGTCGACCCGGAGGGCAAGGACACCGGCGGCATCGCGGACGCGGTGTCCGCGGCCAAGTCGGCGGACGTCACGGTCGTGGTCGTCGGCGAGCCGCCGTCGATGAGCGGCGAGGCCGCGGCCCGCAGCGACATCTCGCTGCCGGGCGCGCAGGAGAAGCTGATCGCCGCGATCGCGGAGACGGGCAAGCCGTTCGTGGTGGTCCTGGTGGGCGGCCGGCCGTTCACCGTCGGCGACTGGCTGGACAGCGCCCCGGCCGTCCTGGAGGCCTGGCACCCGGGCATCGAGGCGGGCAACGCGATCGCGGACGTCCTGTTCGGCGCGGTGAACCCCGGCGGCAAGCTCCCGATCTCGTTCCCGCGCACGACCGGCCAGATCCCGATCCACTACAACCACGAGTCGACGGGCCGCCCGTACGACAAGGACAACAAGTACACGTCGAAGTACCTGGACCTGCCGCCCACACCGCAGTTCCCCTTCGGGTACGGCCTCAGCTATACGTCGTTCACCTTCGGCACACCGAAGCTGAGCCGCTCCTCGATCGCGGCGGGGGCGCTGCGCAAGGGCGACACCTTCGAAGTGTCGGTCGAGGTCCGCAACACCGGCTCGCGTTCCGGCGACGAGGTCGCGCAGCTGTACGTACGCGATGTGGCGGCATCCCTGACCCAACCGGTGCGCAGGCTAAGGGGGTTCAAGCGGGTCACGCTGGACGCAGGCGCGTCGACGACGGTCCGGTTCCAGCTCGGCGCGGAGGACCTCGGCTTCTGGACGAACGACTCCAGCGGCGAATTCCGCGTCGAGGAGGGCACGTTCGAACTGTACGTGGGAAACAGCTCGACGGCGGATGCCAAGCTGAAGCTCACGGTCAGCTAGCCGAGAGGGTGCCCCCATGTCTCCCGTCCGCGTCGAACGCGCAGGCCACGTCACTACGGTCGCCCTGTCCCGCCCCGAGGCCCGCAATGCGGTCGACGGTCCGACGGCGACCCAACTGGCCGAGGCCTTCCGCGCGTTCGAGGCGGACGACGAGGCGCGGGTCGCCGTACTGTGGGGCGAGGGCGGCACGTTCTGCGCCGGAGCCGACCTCAAGGCGATCGGCACGGAGCGCGGGAATCGGGTGGCAGATGGCGGGGACGGACCGATGGGCCCGACCCGCCTGCGCCTGACGAAGCCCGTCATCGCGGCCGTGGCGGGGCACGCGGTGGCGGGCGGCCTCGAACTCGCCCTCTGGTGCGATCTACGGGTGGCGGAGGAGGACGCGGTGTTCGGTGTCTTCTGCCGCCGCTGGGGAGTTCCGCTCATCGACGGCGGCACGGTCCGCCTCCCCCGCCTCATCGGCGAGAGCCGCGCGAGCGACCTGATCCTGACCGGCCGCCCCGTCCAGGCACGGGAGGCGTACGAGATCGGCCTCGCGAACCGCCTCGCGCCGCCCGGCGGTTCCCGCGCGGCGGCGGAGGCGCTCGCCGCACAGATCGCCGCGTTCCCGCAGGCCTGCATGCGCAGCGACAGGGCGTCCCTGCGGGAGCAGCACGGCCGGGACGAGGTGGCGGCGATGGGGACCGAACTCCGTTACGGCATGGATGTAGTGGGCGGGGCGCTCGAAGGGGCGGGCCGGTTCGCGGCGGGGGCGGGGCGGCACGGGTCGTTCGAGAACGACTGACCGCGCTCCTGTCCCAGATTCCACTCCGCCCCGGCGTCCTCTTCCATTGCGGCCACACACTTCGCACACATACGGCAGGATGCTCGTGCACACGATCGAACATGACCGGACGACCAGGGAGTTGCAGCCACCCATGCCCTCGACGCCCGACACATCCCCCACGCCACCGCGCATCGACACCAGCAGGCCGCACCCGGCGCGGGTGTACGACTGGTACCTCGGCGGCAAGGACAACTACCCGGTGGACGAGGAGCTCGGCCGGCAGATCACCACGCTGGAGCCGACGGCCAAGTACGCGGCGCGGCACAACCGTTGGTTCATGCACCGCGCGACGCGGATGCTCGCGGCGCGCGGCGGCGTCACCCAGTTCCTCGACATCGGCACCGGCATCCCGACCGAGCCGAACCTGCACCGCATCGCGCAACTCGCGGCGCCCGAGGCGAGCGTCGTGTACGTCGACAACGACCCGATCGTGCTGCGGCACGCGGAGGCGCTGCTGCGCGGCACTCCGGAAGGGGTCACGCGCTACGTCCAGGCCGACGCCCGCGAACCGGACCGGATCCTCGAACTGGCCAGGGACATACTGGACTTCGAGCGCCCGATCGCGGTGTCGCTGATCGCGCTGCTGCACTTCATCCCGGACGACCAGGGCGCGTATGACATCGTGCGCACCTTCGTGGACGCCCTGCCCTCAGGCAGCCACCTGGTCCTGTCCCATGTGGCCGCGGACTACGACCCGTCGCGCACTCAGCAGGCGATCGACACGTACGCGGCGGGCGGCGTCACCCTGGCGCCGCGCACGCACGAGGAGATGACGAAGTTCTTCACAGGGGCCGGGCTCGAGCTCGTGGACCCCGGTGTGGTCTGGCTCCCCGACTGGCACCCGGAGTTGGCCGTCGACGAGGACCGGGACGGATCTCCGGTGCCGATGTACGGGGCGGTGGGCCGCAAAGGCTGAAGTGGCGTACGGGGACGGGTGACTTGAGTGGGACATGAGTCATCACACCGACAGGCATGACCAAACTCACACATGGCGATGACCACGTGACGGACCGCAGCGAACAGGCGCACGTATCCCCTACGCTCGTTCACATGTCCGCCATCCCAGCCTCACGCGCCGTACGGTCCGCCGACGTGGTCAACGAGCAGATTCGTGGCCTGTGGGCACGCACGGGTGGGCACCTGAACCCCGAGGACCGCGCCGAGTACGAGTCGCTGGTCACGGAGTGGGCGACCGCGATCGGCGGTGGGGTCGCGCAGCGCGCGTGACCCCACCCCTCGGCCGCTCCCGCGGTCAGGACTGCGGACGGGAGCCGTGATTCGCCGCATGCTTGCGGCGCGCCTTCTTCTTCCGACGACGCTTCGAGGACATGGGACCTCCCAGGAAGGAATAGGGCATTTCGCCCATTAGCCTTCCATAGGGGGCTTCCGGCCGCGAATGGACGTATGTGCGTCGGGCGGCGGGTCGGCGGCCGGGGCCGCGTCCTCCGGGTAGCTGGCCTGGTGGGCGGCGGTGCGGATGTGCAGCGCCGCCTGACGGGCCCGTCGGGACTCGATCCGGTGTTCGTCGGAGGCAGGCGCGCCGTCTTGAGCGAGACGTTCGTGATGCCGGGCCACCATGTCGTGCGCGTCCGCCAGCTTGGCCGCGGCGGTGAGGTACCGCGCGTGAAGCTGCCGCACGTAGATGTCCAGGTTGGCCTGCCGCGACGTCGCCCCGGTCTCGAGCAACCGGTCCGAGGTGGCGATCTCCTGCTGCATCGCCCAGCCCTCGCGGGCATCGTGGGCCTGCACGCGAGCCATACTGGCGTCGGCACGCGCCAGCCGGGCCTCGCTGGCCGCGAGCAGGGCCCGCGCCCTGTCGCTCGCCTCCCGAGAGCGCTGCAGTGCGGTGGGCGTCTCCTCGCCGGCGAGGAGGGACCGCCGGTCCGAGCGCTCCTCCCGAGCGTTCAGGTCCCGCTCCCGCTCGTCGGCGCCGACCTCACGCTGATCCGCGGTGGCCTCACGCTCGTCGGCGGCCGCCTCGCGCTCATCAGCGGCCGCCTCGCGCTCATCAGCCTGGCGGTCGCGCTCGGCACCGGCGTCCGCCCACGGGCCGATGACGTCGCTGAAGGTTGAACGATCTGGAGGGTCGGTTCCCACATGTCCAGTATTCAGACGCTGCAGGCCGCATTCAAGGTGTGCCCAGCAGTTACCTACTCCGGCGGCGTAGGCGTGTCCGCGCTGCGGTACATGGCCTGGAGGTCCATTTCGAGCTTGACCGTGGGGCCGACGACGGCGATGCCCTTGGCGAGCATCGTGCGCCAGTTCAACGTGTAGTCCTCGCGGTGCAGCTCCGCCGTGGCGAGGGCCGCGCAGCGCAGTTCCTCGGCGTAGCCGCCGTTGACGACACCGAGGTAGCCGGTCTGGAGGTCGACCGTGCGGCTCACTCCGTGCATGGTGAGGGCGCCCTGGACGGTCCACTTGGAGCCGCCGCGGTAGATGAAGCGGTCCGAGCTGAAGTGGATGTACGGGTAGTTCTCGATGTCCAGGAAGTCGGCGGAGCGCAGGTGGTTGTCGCGGGTGTTGTTGCCCGTGGTGATCGACCCCGCGTCGATGCGGACCTCGACGCGCGAGTCCGCCATGTCGGGGGCTATCTGGATCCCGCCCTCGAAGCGCGTGAAGCGGCCGTGGACGTGGGCCATACCGACGTGCTTGGCGATGAAGCGGATCGCGGTGTGCGGCGGATCGAACATCCAGGTGCCGGGCTGCGGCAGCTCAGGCGAGCGGCCCACGTGCAGCTGGACGCCGGTGAGCGGCAGCGTCTCACCCGCGACGACCTCGACCGTCTGCTGGAACGGCTCCAGGCCCTCGGCCGCGATCAGGATGCTGTAGCGGCCGGGCTGCAGCGTGACGAAGACCAGGCCAAAGGGGTCGGTCGTGGCCTTCACGGACACGCGCCCAGTCTGCGACTGGGTCACCGTGACGTCGGCGCCCGGCATGGGCTGGCCGAACGGGTCGGTCACCTCGCAGTGCACGCCGCCCGCGCCCTGCGGAACGGAGTGGAAGGGCCCGCCACCGCGCCCTGCGGAACCTGCGCCCTTACGGCGGAACAATGCGAGGGGCATGAGCGGCCTTTCCTGGACATCTGAACGAGCGCGCCCACCTTGCCATGCGCCCCGCCTGCCCAAATGGGGCGGAGTCGCGTATTCCGGCAGGCGCGAACCCGCCAATTCACAAGACCCACACCTTTCCGGCGCCAACTGCCCCCTGGACGTCATCCTCTTCCTCTCCCTCCTCGCGCGTGTTCACCGGTTCTCCGCAAAGCGTTGACGAAGCAGGAAGGGCTCTGGCAGGGTCGCCAACCGGGCGCCGCCCCCACGTGGGACCGAGGAGATCCCCACCCGATGAAGTCAAGGCACACCTCCGCCCGCCGGGGCACACCTCACGATCCCGCCCTGCGTCGCTTCGCCGAGACACACTGGGCCAGGGAGCCGGTGGTCGTCTCCGACGCACCCGCGCCGGCCCTCGACCCGGCCGACGCCCACGCACTGCTCCTCATGGCGGCCGCACACCCCGAACCCCCGCCCCTGCGCCTGGCCACGGCCGACGGCCTCCTGTCGGAGCCGGGCCCACTGCTGCCCGGCCGGGCCGACCGGAACCTCGCCGGCTACGTCGCACGCCTCGCCTCCGCACCCGGACTCGGCGGCGATGGCTGGCTGTTGACCGCCACCGACCCCCTGCACCGGGACTTCTCGGCGTGGTCGCGGGTCCGGGACGCGCTGGCCGGGCTCTGGCGGTACGTCGGGTGGCCCGCCGTCCCGGTGACCGCGGAGCTGGCCGTCGGCGACCGGCACCACGCCGTCGCCGAGGCGGGCGACCCCGGCGCCGCGTCCCTCACCTGGGTCATCGACGGCGAGCTGACCGTACGGGTACGCCCCGAGCACACCGGAACCGAGCACGAACTCCGCGCGGCGGCAGGCGACTTGGTGCACTGGCCCGCCGGGAGCCGACACCTCGACCACCGCACGGGGCCGTGCACGACGCTGCGGGTGAGCGTGCCCGCCCGCGCGACCTCGGCCCTGCCGCTGGTCACGGAGGCCGTCCACGGGCTGCTGCGAAGACACGGTCCGCTCCCGGACATCCCTGTGACGCTCCCCCATCCGCTGCCCGCGAGAGCCGACGGGCGGCTGACACTTCCCGCCCAACTCTCCGACACCGCCCGCCCGTTCACGGAGACGCTCGCCGATCCGGGCGTCGAGCGGGCCCTGCTCGCGCGCTGGGCCGGGCTGCGCTCCGCAGCGGGGCTGGATCCGGTGCCCGCGCCACGGCCCGCCGTTCCTCTCACCTCCCGGCACCGATTAATGTGCGTCAGCGAGATCATCAGGGTCGCCATCGGTGCGGATGACGCACTGTGGGCGGCGAACGGGCATGTGTGGCCGGTGCGGGGCCGTGCGGCCGACCGTGTGCTCCGCCGCCTGCGCACGACACACCGGGACACCACCGTGGCCGACCTGGCCCGTTCCTCGGGGCTTACCGACGACTCTCCTCATCTGCACGGTGTACTCCGCGAGTTGTGCCGTTCACGGGCCGTCGCGATCGCGCCACCGGAGCCGCACCCGTGACGGCGGGCGCCGCCACCCCGGTCGACGTCCTCGGACCCGTCGGCCGGTCGATCGACTGGCAACGCCTCGCGGAGGACCACTGGGACCGCCGGCCCGTACTGCTGCGCCCTGGCCGCGCCGTCCCTTTCGACCCCCACGAGGTCTTCGAGGGAGCCGTCGCCGCCGGACACCACGCCACGGCGGACGCCGACGAACGGGTCCTGTTCGCCGCGGGGCCGCGCCGTCTCACCGACCCCGGCGATCTGCTGCCCCGGCCGGAGGACGGCTCCTTCGCCGCCTACGACCGCCGCCTCGAACGGCAGTTGGGCGGCACACCCTTCACCCTCGCCGTCCGGGAGCTGCACGCGGGGCACCATCCGCTGTGGGCCAGGGAGCGGGCCTTCCTCTCCGGCCTGTGGAACGAGGTCGACCTGCCCCTGGCCCCCGTCGGCACGACGCTGTGCCACGGAACGTCCGAGCCACCGCGCCCCTCGCCCTCCTCCCACCACCGCGCAGCAACGTTCCTCTACGTCCTCCACGGCCGCCACCGGATCCTCCTCACGGGGCCGGGGAAGCGGCGCTGGACCGCCGCGACCGCGCCCGGCGACCTCCTCTACTGGCCCGCCGACCACGAACACACCATCCACGCGCCCCGCTCCCCCGCCACGACCGTGCACATCTCCGTCCCGCGCACACCCTCGCCGCTCATCGACCCGTCCTCCCCGCACGGGACGTGGGCCACGGTCGACACCCTCGTACCGGCCGCCGAGCCACCCGACGACCTGCCCGGCACCCTCCCGCCGCCCCTCGCCGCGGCGCTCCACCACGTCCGCCAAGAGGCCCGCCCCGCGCCACTGCACCGGCGCCTGGCCCACGAGGCGCTGCAGCAGGCCACGGACGGCGGGCTGCGCCCGGTGCCGCCGCCCACCCGGCCCGGCTACTTCACCGACGACGACGCGGTGCGGGCCACCGAGCGCGTGGTGTGGATGCCTGCCGGCGGGCAACGCCTCGTCGCGGCGTGCGGACACGTCACGCGAACCGGCCTGACGGCGCGCGAACTGGGCGCCCTGCTCGGCCGCTTGAACGGCGGCGAACCGCTGCCCGTAGGCGAACTGACGCCGCCCGCACGCCGGTTACTGGCGCGCCTGTCCGCGTTCCGCGCCGTGGAACGGCTGTAGGGCTACTTCCCTTACTGCCTCTGGTTCACCGATCCCGAACTCTCCGGCGGCGGCGCTGCCAGCGGAATGTGAACATGGCGCTCACGGCGCTGCTCATCGTCGTAGCGACGCCGACGGCGGCGCGGGTGGTCACGAGTCATGTGCGGGCGGTCGCGCAGTCCCGTGCGGCCGTGGCGGGTTCGGCGACCATCTTCGTGAACATCACGCGGGTCGTGGTGCTCGCGATGGGGTTCCTGGTCGTGCTGCAGACGCTCGGGATCTCCATCGCGCCGCAGCGGCGCTCGCCCTTCAGGACACCCTCGCCAACCTGTTCGTGGGCGTGCACATCCTGGCCTCGAAGACCGTGCACCCGGGTGACTACATCCGTCTCAGCAGCGGCCAGGAGGGCTATGTCGTCGACCTGGAGGACGTGGAGCGGGTGACGGTCGAGGTCGTCACGGAGGTGATGAAGGAGGTCGAGGGCGCCATGCCGGAACACGAGCCGCTCGTGCGCTTCCACACGTTCGGCGACTCCCGGATCAGCTTCAACGTGATCCTGGGTGTCGGCGAGTTCAGCGACCAGTACCGGATCAAGCACGAGTTCATCAAGCGGCTGCACGCGCGCTTCCGCGCGGAGGGCATCAGCATTCCGTCCCCGGCGCGGACGGTGGCGCTGACGGCGGGTAGCCCGTCGGTCGTCATCCCGCATCAGAGGGACGCGCGGGAGGCGCCCGTCGTCCCTTCCCTCTAGGACCTGTCAGGTGCGGGCGGCGTCAGCGAGGATCTGGCCGACCACGCGCGACGCCGTGCGCACCATGAACGGGTTCGAGTCCCGGTAGTACGCCAGCTCGTGCACCGCGATGGTCAGCGCCCAGCCGCGCCCCCGCACCCACGCGTCCTCGTCGACCGCCACCGCGTTGCGGAAGGTCCCCCGCTCCGGGCCGCCCAGGACGTACCACGCGGTGATCAGATCGACGGCCGGGTCCCCCGTGCCCATGCACCCGAAGTCGATGACCGCGCCGAGCCGCCCGCCGGACACCAGAAGGTTGCCGGGCTGGAGGTCGCCGTGCAGCCACACGTCGCGGCCCGCGCCGGGGGTGCGTACCGCCTCGTCCCAGGCCGTGAGGGCCGCCGCGGAGTCGATCGTCCCGGCCAGACGGCGGATCACCTCGCGGGTGCCGACGGCGCGTTCGGCGAGCGGCCGACCGCGGTACGCCTCCGGGGCCCCGGAGGTGTCGATCGAGCGGATCGCCGTGACGAACCCCGCCAGATC